>CBDTYP010000006.1:0-24915 GCA_965364645.1 uncultured Gammaproteobacteria bacterium
TTTTTCCTTGGGGTCGTCAGTACGCTTGCGGCTGCCGCGAGGCTCACCGCGTTCCTCGTCGTAGGAGATGATCAGCGTGTCCTTGTCGAACATGGCGCTCTGGAAACGCGCGTAGGGGCACATGTAGATGCACACCTGCTCGCGGAGCCAGCCAGCGTTGCCGTAGGTGGCGAATCCGTAGAACAGGATCCAGAAGGTCTCCCATGGCCCCAGCTCCAGGGACACGACGCGGCTGCCGAGATCGAGTATCGGCGTGAAGTAACCGACGAAGGTGAGCCCGGTCCACAGGGAGAATGCTATCCAGATCCCGTGCTTCGCGCCCTTTATGGTGAGCTTGCGCCCCGTCCACGGGCTCTTGTCGAGCTTCATCTGCTTGCGGCGATCGCCTTCGACCTTGCGCTCGATCCACAGGAACACTTCCGTCCACACGGTCTGGGGGCAGGCGTACCCGCACCACAGGCGGCCAGCGAGCGCGGTGAAGAAGAACAGCGACAAGGCGGCGATGATCAGCAACCCGGCCAGGTACAGGAAGTCCTGGGGGAAGAGCGTCAGGCCGAAGATGTGAAACTGCCGCGCCGGCAGATCGAAGAGGAGGAGCTGCTGTCCATCCCAGTGCAGCCAGCATACCCCGTAAAACAAGCCGAGCAGCACGACCACGGCGAGCACGCGCATGCTCGCGTAGATTCCGTGCACCTCCCTCGGATAGATGCGCTCGCTCTTCGCGTACAGGGATTGCGCGACGTCGTCGTCGAGTTGCCCCGGGGATCTGGTCTCCGGCGCCTCCTCCGTCCTGCCGTCCACTAGCTGCTCACGAAGCGGGCGGCGTGTGGGAGACGCCCGATGATTGTGGAGTCAGGAAATAGGCGGTGCCGATGGACGAGGCGATGCACAGCAGCCAGAACATGAAGAAGCCGAGGGTATAGGCTCCCGTGCGGCTCATGGGCGGCTCGCCCTCACACTCCAGCAACACTACCGGGTCGAAGAACGTGAAGAAAACGCCGGTTGCCGCCCCCGCGCAGAGGAAGGCGGGCCACAGGACCGCGCTGACCCGCTGCACCATGGGAATAGTCGATGCTTCACTGCCAGACACCACGAGAGTCGCTCCCGATCGGGTCGAGGCAGTATGCCGCCCGCGCCCGATCTACTGATTGGTCAGACTGTAGACGTACGCCGCCAGCAGATGGGACTTGGCCTCGCCGAGAAAGTCCTCATGGGCGGGCATCTGGCCCATGCGGCCGTTGGCGATGCTGTCCGCGATGGCCTTCGGCGAGCCCCCGTAGAGCCAGATGTTGTTGGTGAGATTCGGCGCGCCGAGCTCCTTGTTCCCGGTACCGTCCGGGCCGTGGCAGGCAACGCACAGGGTCTTGTAGATCGCCTTACCCGCCTGCGCCTGAGTCTCGTCGGCGTCCCGGTCGTTGAGAGCCAAGACATACTGGGTCAGTTGCTGGACGCCTTCCTCGCCAGCCGCCTCTCCCCAGGGGGGCATGACCCCGTTGCGTCCCCTGAGGATCGACGCCTTGATCTCCTCGGGAGAGCCACCGTGAATCCAATCGTGGTCCCGGAGACTCGGGAACCCGGGGAATCCGCCCGCGTCGGAGCCGTGACAGCCGGCGCAGTAGTTGAGGAAGAGGCGGCGTCCCATCTTGAGAGCCTCCGGATCCTTGGCCACCACCGCGATGTCCTCGCTCACGAAACGCTCGTAGAGCGGACCGTAGCGTTCGTTCGCGGCCGCCATCTGCTCCTCGTACTGACCCACCGAGCTCCATCCGAGCAGCATGGGATGGGTGCCCACGCCCGGGTAGAGGAGCAGGTAGATCACGCCCCAGATGAGCGTGATGTAGAACATGTTCAACCACCAGCGCGGCAGCGGGTTGTTGAGCTCCTTGAGGTCCACGTCCCAGATGTGGCCCGTCGTCTCCGTCGTCTCGCCGCGGGCGCCCGTCGAGTACACCTTGATAAAAAGATAGAGCGCGATGATACCGCCGACGCTGCATATGAATATGAGCATGTTCCAGAAGCCGTCGGTAAAGCTAGTCATCGTGTTTCCTCATCTGGCCGGCGTTCCCGGGCTCCATCTCGTCGTCTTCCAGCGGGATGCGCGCGGCCTCGTCGAATGCGACCTTGCGCTTGCCGCTCCAGGCCCAGACGACGATGCCGACGAAGATGACGAGCAGCGCCGCGGTCCAGAGCCCATGAAAAACCGTTATCTCCACGACATCACCTGCGGGACTTGATGGCGGTCCCGAGGTTCTGAAGGTAGGCGATGATGGCATCCATCTCCGTCTTCCCTTCGAGCGCCGCGGGCGCCTCCGCGATCTCCTCGTCGCTGTACGGGTGTCCGAGCACCCGCAGCACGCGCATCTTCCGCTGAATCAGGCTCGCATCCACGGCGCTCTCCTCGAGCCACGGATAGCCGGGCATGATGGATTCGGGCACGACATCCCGGGGATTGATCAGATGCACCCTATGCCAGACGTCGCTGTAACGCCCGCCCACCCGGTGCAGGTCCGGACCCGTTCGCTTCGACCCCCATTGGAACGGACGGTCGTAGACGAACTCACCCGCCACGGAGTAGTGACCGTAGCGCTCCGTCTCGGCGCGAAAGGGGCGGATCATCTGGGAGTGGCAGGTATTGCAGCTCTCGCGGATGTAGATATCCATACCGGCCAGCTCCAACGGCGGGCGCGGTTTCAGGCCCTTCACCGGGGTTGTCAGCTCACCCTGGAAGAACTGCGGAACGACGGTCGCAATGCCACCGACACTGGCCACCAGCAGTATCAGCACCACCATCAGGCCGATATTGGTTTCCAGCTTTTCGTGTCCTTTCGCCATGGATGAGACTCCTCAGTGCACCGGTGCGGGAATGGCGGTGTCGGCGATGCGTGCGCCCGCCACCGTCTTCCAGAGGTTGTAGGCCATGATGAGCGCCCCGCCGAGGAACAGGAATCCACCGAGGAAGCGGATGATGTAGAAGGGGTGCATGGCCAGCACCGACTCGACGAAGCTGTAGGTCAGCGTGCCGTCGGTGTTGACGGCGCGCCACATGAGTCCCTGCATGATGCCGGACGTCCACATGGATGCGATGTAGAGCACGATGCCGATGGTGGCGATCCAGAAGTGCACCTCGACGAGCTTGAGGCTGTAGAGCTCGCGCCCGAAAAGGCGCGGGATCAGGTAGTACATGGTGCCGAACGAAATCAGCGCCACCCACCCGAGCGCGCCGGCATGAACGTGGCCGATGGTCCAGTCCGTGTAGTGAGACAGGGCGTTCACCGTCTTGATGGACATCATCGGCCCTTCGAAGGTCGACATGCCGTAGAACGATACCGAGACGATGAGAAAGCGCAGAACCGGATCGGTGCGCAGCTTCTCCCACGCGCCGGAGAGCGTCATGATGCCGTTGATCATGCCGCCCCAGGAGGGCGCCAGCAGGATCAGCGAGAACACCATGCCCAGTGACTGCGTCCAGTCTGGCAGCGCGGTGTAATGCAGGTGATGCGGGCCCGCCCAGATGTAGGTGAAGGTGAGCGCCCAGAAGTGGACGATGGACAACCGATAGGAGTAGATCGGCCGGTCGGCCTGCTTGGGCACGAAGTAGTACATCATGCCGAGGAAGCCCGCGGTCAGGAAGAACCCCACGGCATTATGGCCGTACCACCACTGCACCATGGCGTCCTGCACCCCGGCGTAGGCCGAGTAGGATTTCCACAGGCTCACGGGCAGCGCCGCGCTGTTCACGATGTGCAGCATCGCGACGGTTACGATGAATGCGGCGAAGAACCAGTTCGCCACATAGATGTGCTTGACCCGTCGCTTCACGATGGTGCCGAGAAAGACGACGGCATAGGCCACCCACACGACGGCGATGAGGAGGTCGATGGGCCACTCGAGCTCGGCGTACTCCTTTGTGGTCGTGATCCCGAGGGGTAACGTGATTGCCGCCAGCACGATCACCGCCTGCCAGCCCCAGAACGTGAACGCCGCCAGCTTGCCGCAGAAAAGGCGCACGTGGCAGGTGCGCTGCACGACGTAGTACGACGACGCAAACAGGGCGCACCCGCCGAAGGCGAATACGACGGCATTCGTGTGCAGGGGTCGCAGCCTGCTGAACGTGAGCCAGGGCACGTCGAAGTTGAGCGCCGGCCAGGCCAGTTGCGCGGCGATGATGACGCCGACGAGCATCCCCACGATGCCCCACACGATGGTCATCACGGCGAACTGCGTAACCACCTTGTCGTTGTACGAGTTTTCAGCCGACATCATTTTCTCCGCCTGTTTCCGGGCCCTGCACTGGACAACACGATCTCAGCCACACTCAGCTGACGAAGGCCGGGGCATAGCCGGTGCCCCAGAGAAGAGCCGTCACCGCCAGCAGCGCGACGAAGGTCACGAGACCGAAGGCGAGCATCGCCGAAGAGAAGAGGAACCCCCGTTCCGAAGGGACTTCCATCATGATGGGCACCCCGGAATAGAAGATATAGGTCGTGAAGGCGAGCACCGGCAGGCCGGCGATCAGGTTGATCCACAGCACCGGATACACCTGCAACGCGCCGATGAGGAAAAGCGGGGTCGCCGTGAAGGACGCGAGCGCCAGGCACTGACCGATGGGCTGGTCCGCGCCGTAGGTCTTTCCCATCCAGTGGATGGCCCAGCCTACGGTGCCGACGCCGGCCAGCATGGCCAGATAGTAAAGGACGGCAATCCTCCCGGCGCTCGCCGTGGTGAGCCGCACCACCTCGCCGTCCGCCACCTGCCAGCCCACCTGGGTGGTGCCGATGTAGCCGGCGACGGCGGGAATCAGGGCGAAAATGAGGGTGTGTTTGAATAATACGCCGCCGACAGTGTAGCGCTGCGCGTGAACAACCTCCCAACCCGAGTTGGGATTCGCGAATATTCTCAGCACATTGCCGATCGACATGTCCCTTCTCCCCCCGAAAGCTGGAGACGCGCACCACCCTCGGCCGCATCCCGAACGGTACGCAGACTACAAGACTGGTAACATTCGGCGTATTGATCAGGATCAACGGCTGCGGAGGATTTTAACCCGGAGGCCGTGCTGCGCCAAAACCTCATTTTATGGACGGGATTCGACTTGACCATCGACCATGAGTTGGAACGCACCCGCGAACGCCTCGATGATCGGGAGGCGCGGCTGAATGCCATTCTCGATACCGCGGTCGACGGCATCATCACCATCGAAGATCGGGTCGGTCAACCCCGCAACCGAGCGCATCTTCGGCTACGCGGCGCAGGAGCTGGTGGGACACAATATCAAGCTCCTCATGCCACCGCCCTTTCACGACGCGCACGATGGCTATCTCACCCGATACCTGGACACTGGCGAGGCGCGAATCATCGGCATAGGACGCGAGGTCGAGGGGCTGCGCAAGGACGGCTCGCGCTTTCCCGTGGAGCTGGCTGTAAGCGAGATCAACATCGCCGGGCGACGACTCTTCACCGGCGTGCTGCGGGACATATCCGATCGCCGCATGGCCGAGGAAGACGCGCGGAAACGGCGCGAGGAGCTCTCCCATTCCGCGCGCCTCTCGACCATCGGCGAGCTCACCTCGGGAATCGCCCACGAGATCAACCAACCCCTGACCGCAATCGTCAATTTTGCCGAAGCGTGCCTACGCATGGTGCGAGCCGGCACCGCCGACACGGGGAAGCTCGAGAACGCGCTGGAGCAAATCGCCGCCCAGGGGCAGCGGGCCGGGCACATAACCCGCCAGCTGCGCCGGCTCGCCCGCCGGGGCGAGCGGGGTCACGTTGACGTCGAGATCAACCGCCTCGTGAACGACATGCTCGGCCTGGTGAGCAGCGAACTGAAGACCAACGACATCCGCTTGAACCTGATGCTGGATGAATCGCTGCCCCCGGTGGAGTGCAACCGGATTCAGGTGGAGCAGGTAGTGCTCAACCTGGTGCGCAACGCCATGGACGTGCTGGAAGATGGCGATCGGGACACACGGGACCTCATCATCCGGACCCGCCGGGACGACGCGGGCGGCGTCGTGCTGGAGGTGGAGGACAGCGGCGGCGGCTTCGGCGATGCCGGGGCCGAGCGCATCTTCGAGCCCTTCTTCACCACCAAGCCCGAAGGCGTGGGGATGGGGCTCTCCATCAGCCGCACCATCATCGAGGACCACGGCGGCCGGCTGTGGGCCAGCGAGGGCGCGGCGGGCGCGGTCTTTCACGTAACCCTCCCGGCTCGCGGCGGCATGGCGACGTGAGCGACGCCGGCACCGTCTGGGTGGTGGACGACGACGAGGCCGTGCGCGAAAGCCTCGCGCTGCTGGTCCAGTCCGTCGGCCTGGACGTCGAGACCTTCGCGAGCGCCGGGGAGTTCCTCGACAGCTTCGAGCCCGATCGTCGGGGATGCCTGGTGACCGATATCCGCATGCCGGGGATGAGCGGTCTCGAGCTTCAGGAGAAGCTCAGCGAGGACGGCGCGCTGGTCCCGGTCATCGTGCTGACCGGCCACGGAGACGTGCCCGCGGCGGTCCGGGCGTTGAAGGGCGGCGCCGTGGATTTCGTGGAGAAGCCCTTCAACCCCCAGGCGCTCCTCGATCTGATCCAGCAGGCCATCGCCAGGGACGCGGAGATCCGCGAGCAGGCCGCCCAGGAGGCGGAGCTCGCGGAGCGCGTGGCTCTGCTGACGCCCCGGGAGCAGGAGGTCATGGGGCTCGTGGTGGGCGGCAAGGCCAACAAGGTCATTGCCATCGAGCTCGATATCAGCGAGCGCACCGTCGAGCTGCACCGCGGCCGCATCATGAAGAAGATGCGGGCGCGATCCCTCGCCGAGCTGATGCGCCTGGTCCTCCCCCAGGGTCAGGGTACAATCTGACCCGCGCACCCGCCGCGGTTGCCGTGGCGCCGACTGGGGTGACCCCCGCCTCGACTACGGGTAATCACGTATACCAGCCTTCCCCCTCCTCTCCGATACTGCTTGACAAGGATCAAGAAAAAGGGGGATTGGATGATGCAAGGCACGGCACGAGTAGTACCCATCAGACCCGGCGAGACCGCATGCGTGGAGTGCGCATTCCACGGCCACTGCCTGTCCAGGGCGGAGGACACCGGACCCGGCCAGGACATTCCCGTCACGCCGCGGGTTCTGCACCGGGGCGATCACCTGTTCCGGACCAACGAGGAATTCCACAACGTCTACACGGTGCGCTCCGGCGCCATCAAGACCTACGTGATCCTGCAGAGCGGGGAGGAGCAGGTCATCGGGTTCCACACGCCGGGGGATGTGGTCGGGCTCGACGCCATCGACTCCGGCCGCTACATGTGCAACGCGATGGTGCTGGACACCTCCTGCATCTGCCCTCTGCCCTTCGAGCAGCTGTGCCGCCTGGGTGGCCGTTCGCCGACGATCCTGAGGCGCCTGATGCGCACCCTGAGCCGCAGGGTCGTGGACCACGAGGGGCTCCTCCTGATCCTCGGCCAGAAGACCGCGGATCAGCGCATGGCCGCCTTTCTCCTGCATATCTCCCGCCAGCAGCAGCACCTGGGACTCTCCCCCGTGGATATCCACCTGCCCATGTCCCGGGCCGACATCGCGAGCTACCTGGCGCTGGCGGTCGAAACCGTGAGCCGGGTCCTGACGCGGCTCCAGGAGAGCGACGTTCTCGACGTGCAGCGCAACCAGGTACGGATTCTCGATCTGGACAAGCTGGCGGCCCTCGCGGAGGAGACCATGGACAACACGCCCAGTCAGACGCCGAGGACCAGACAGGCCCGGTGAGAGACTGCGGACCGGGGTACGTGGAATCCCTTATATCGTCAGTACGGAAAATGAAGGTATCTTAAAAGCTGATAGAGACGTAGATGTGTCTATCTCTTCCTGGACTCTCTAGGTGTCATTCAAGGCGGTCTCCCCCGGACCGCCTTTTTCTTTGTCTGAATGGGAAGACGGTAATCCGCTCCAGAATCGTCTTCGACGTGCGCTCCTTGTCTACACCCCCTCCCCGTCCCTCCCCCTCGAAACGAGGGGGTCTCCCCCGGACCGCCTTTTTCTTTTCTAAAGGGGTCTAACCCGTTCGATTTCGGGCCGTTCAGAGCACCCTCAGGACTTCCTCCTGGAGGATCTCACGGCCAGCGCCGGCAAGGTTCTTTCCAATCTCGCCCACCAGCGCAGCCCGGGCGGCGGCGCTCAGCTGGCCACGCAAGCGCTCCAGCAAGGCTGGCGCGCCTACCAGGACCAGCTCGTCGTAGCGTCCCTCGGTCCCTGCCTTCTCGAGATAGCGGGCCAGCTCGGCGACCAGATCGCCGCTTTCTCCCGGGCTTGGGAGCTCGAACACTTCGCGCAGACGCGCCATACCCCGTGGCACGGCGTAGATGGTTGCGCGGCGCGCATCGGCTACTGCCACCCAGGCGACGTGGTTGGACAAACATTCCCTCCTGTCAAGCGCCGGCGCCCGCATCCCGCGCCGCGCCAGCCGACTATAATCGGCCAACGGGCCGGCTGGGGTGATCTCGGTCAAAAACGCAGGATGACCGGGCAACAACCATGAGAACGCCAAAGCCACTTTCAGCAAAGGCCCTGTATCGGACCTGCGACGTCCGCCAGTTCGACTTCACCAGCACCGACGACCTCGAAGACATCAGCGTCGCTACGGGTCAGACCCGGGCGATGGACGCGCTGCGCTTCGGGCTCGGCATCCGCCGCCGGGGCTATAACATCTTCGCCCTCGGCCTCCCGGGGATCGGCAAATTCTCCGCCGTCGACGAGGTGGTCCGGGAGCTGGCCGGCGGACAGGAGGTGCCATCCGACTGGTGCTATCTGCACAACTTCGACGACCCCCGGCAACCCGTCGCCATCCGCCTTCCCGCGGGCCTCGGCGTGCGCCTGCGAAGAGACATGGAGACTCTGGTCGAGGAGCTCGGCAGCGTCATACCCGCGGCCTTCGACAACGAGGACACCCACGCGCAGCTGGCGGAGATCGAGGAGGAGTTCCGGGAGCGACGCATGGGCGCCCTGGAAGAGCTCCGCCGCGACGGACTGAAGCGCGGAATCGCGATGGTCGAGACCCCGGCGGGATTCACCTTCGCGCCCATCGGCGAAGCGAAGCAGATTCTGGATCCGACCCAGTTCCAGCACCTGCCCGAGGCCGAGCAGGCGCGCATCCAGAAGGAGGTGTCGGAGCTCCAGGAAGCGTTGCAGAAGCTGCTGCGCCAGTTCCAGGGCTGGCACAAGGAGACCAGGGAGAAGCTCCGGAATCTCCAACGGGAGATCACGCGCTTCGCGGTGGGCCATCTCATCGACAGCCTGCGGGAGCAGTATGCGGACATCGAGGCCGTGCAGACTCACCTCGATGCGGTGGAACGGGACATCGTCCAGCACGTGAATGACTTCCTGCAACCCGGCGACGGCGCCATCGCTCAGGGTATCGCCGCCCTCGCCCAGCCGGCTCCTGCGTTGAAGCGCTACCAGGTGAATCTCCTGGTGGACAACAGCGGCTGCGAGGGGGCGCCGGTGATCCACGAAGGCCTGCCGAGTCATGTCAACCTGATCGGCAGCGTCGAGCATCAGGCGCAGATGGGCACCCTGGTGACGGACTTCACGCTGATCAAATCCGGCGCGCTGCATCGGGCGAACGGCGGCTACCTCCTCCTTGACGCCCAGAAGGTGCTCATGCAGCCGCTCGCCTGGGAGAGCCTGAAACGCGCGCTGCGTGCCGAGAAGATCCGTATCGAATCACCCGAGCGCTCGCTCGGTCTCGTCAGCACGACGACGTTGGAGCCCCAGTCGATACCGCTGGACGTCAAGGTGATACTCATCGGCGAGCGCTACCTCTACTACTTCCTCCACGAGGCCGACACGGATTTCAACAACCTGGTCAAGGTGGCGGCGGACTTCGACGATACAATCGATCGAACGCCAACCAACCAGCTCGACTACGCGCGCCTCGTCGCCACCCTTGCCCGCCGGGAGGGTTTGAAGCCCCTCGACCGGGGCGCCGTCGGCAAGGTCATCGAGCGGGCCTCTCGGATCATCGAGGACGGGGAAAAGATCTCGGTGCATCGGCGCAGCCTGATGGATCTGTTGAAGGAGGCCGACTACTGGGCCGGGCAGGCGAATCGCAAGCGTGTCGGCGTGGGGGATATCGAGCACGCCATCGAGCAGCAGCGCCACCGGCTGAGCCGCGTGAGGATGCGCATGCAGGAGGAGATCAAGCGCGGAACCGTGTTCATCGCTACCGAGGGCGAGTCCGTGGGTCAGATCAACGGTCTCTCCGTGCTCGATCACGGGGATCTCATGTTCGGTCAACCGGGCCGCATCACCGCAACCACCCGGGTCGGCGACGGCGAAATTGTTGATATCGAACGTGAGACCGATCTCGGCGGTCCGATTCACTCCAAGGGCGTGATGATCCTGTCGAACTTCCTCATGTCCCGCTACGCTGGGCAGCATCCGATCTCGTTCACGGCGAGTCTGGTGTTCGAGCAGTCCTATGGAACTATCGACGGAGACAGCGCATCGCTCGCGGAGCTCTGCGCGCTGCTCTCCTCCCTGGCCGCGGCTCCGATACGTCAGTCCTTCGCCGTCACCGGGTCTATCAATCAGCATGGGCAGGTACAACCGATCGGCGGCGCTAACGAGAAGATCGAGGGCTTCTATGACGTCTGCGAGGCGCGGGGATTGACCGGCGATCAGGGAGTCATCATTCCCGCATCCAACGTCAAGCACCTCATGGTGCGAAGCGATATCGTGGATGCGGTGAAGAAGAAGCGGTTCCGCATCTTCGCGGTCGAGAACGTGGACGAGGCAATCCAGATTCTGACCGGGGTCCCCGCAGGCGATGTGCTCAAGAAGGGCGGCTTCTCGAAGGACTCCATCAATGCCCGCGTAGAGGCGCGCCTCGTCGAGCTCTCGGAGATCCGGCGCGAGTTCGGCGGCAAGGGCGACGAGGGCGACAAGGACGGGGGCGATGGTGATTGAGAATCCGCCCCGGGCGGCGCACCCATCAATCGTGGTGGCGGTCAATGCCGCTCGCCGCTGCGGCGAGACTCTGGAGATGGCAGCGGCCCTCGCGACCAGCACCGGCGCCGATCTGGAGGTCGTTTACGTCGAGGACGCGAACCTGCTGCGCCTCGCCGACCTGCCCGTGACGAAGGAGATCGATCGCTTCTCGGGCGCCGCTCGCGAGATCGACAGCGGCAGAATGCAGCGTGCGCTGCACTCCGAGGCCCGACAACTGCGCAGCAATCTCGCGCGGATCCGACGGGCGACCATGGTCCGTTCCTCGGTTCGCGTCGTGCGCGGACAGATCCTCGGCGAGGCGTTGGCCGCATCGGCGACGGTCGACGTCACGTTCGTCCATGGGGCGCGGCACGGACCGAAGACCGGTCGCCGCGGCCGGAGACCGGTCCTGACCCTGTTCAAGAGCGGGCCCGCGGGCGTCCGCGCGCTGCAGGTTGCCGCCAAGCTCGCCCGGGCCGTTGGCGGAGGCCTCACTGTATTGATCCCGAATCGAATCGACGAAGGAGACGAGGGCGTCAAGCGCGAGGTCCGCGAGGCCGTCGGCCAGGCGGACATCCGGTTCGTGCCGGGGGCCGAGGGCCGTATCCTGATGCTTGGACGGATGTTGGCACCGGGGATGGGCAGCCTGCTGGTGCTCGCGAAGGGCAGCCCGGAGCTCGACGACGACGCGACCCGCGCCTACCTGGAAGAGCTCGCCATTCCGCTGGTGTTGGTGACCTGAGGCTTCAGCCGGACTCGGCCTGGGACTGACAATCGAGGCAACGATTCGCGAGCGGCCAGGCCTGCAGGCGCTCGAAGCCGATAGGCTCCCCGCAGTTGACACACAGGCCGTAGGTCCCCGACGTCATGCGCGACAGGGCCGCGTGAATACCCTGAATCTCGACCTCGTTGTGATCGATCATCGCCGCATTGGTCTCGCGCCACTGGTCGGAGTTGGCCTCGTCGCCGCGATCCACGACTTCCCGGCCCCTGCGCCGATCGCGCTCGCTGTCGGAATCGGCCTTCTCCTCGCGAACCCCTTCGCGCAGGAGCACCTCCCGTGACTTGAGCTCGGCCTCCAGCAGGGCCATCTGTTGATCGCTGAGACCGTTTTCGTTTTCCGCCACGACGCCACCTCCCGGGAACACACCTTAAGCATTTACACTATCTGCGGGGGTTTCCACAAGCCCGAGGGCTTCCAGCGAGAAAATTGATCGAAGTCAAATGGTCCGGCGCCGGCGAGCCCTATGTAATGGGTACGGGTGTTTAATGTCGAATCCCGGAGGAGGTAAATTCGATGGCAACCAAGTCAGAAAACGTCGCCGTGAAGAACGATACGAATCGCTCAAAGGGCGGGCGTCTACCGGTCGGGGCCTCTTACGAGCCCGGATCTGGATTACGCGGCGAAATGGACCGGATGATGAACCGCTTCTTTCCCGAGGGTTGGCCGCAGATGAGCATGGGCCGCCTGATGGACCTCGACCCGTTTCGGGGCACCAGGGCCGCAGACCTGGGGAGCGCGCTGCACGATGCCAAGGTGGACATCTCCGAGACGGACTCCGCGTACGAGATCTCGGCCGAGCTACCCGGGATCGATGAGAAAGACATCGAGCTCGGCGTCTCCGACGGCATGCTGACGCTCCGGGCGGAGAAACGCGAGGAACGGGAGGAAGAGAAGAAGAACTACCACCTGACCGAGCGCAGCTTCGGCAGCGTGAGGCGCAGCTTTCGCGTCCCCGACGCGGTCGATGCCGGCAAGATCAAGGCCGACTTCTCCAAGGGCGTCCTGACGGTGCGGCTTCCGAAGACGAAGGAGGCCAAGTCGAAGCAACGCAGGATCCCGGTCAAGGGGTCCTGAGCACGATTCGCGCCGGGATCGGGTTTCCCGATCCCGGCGCCCGATCTCCGACTCATCTACTTTACGGTCACGACCCGGCAATCTGCGCCATGGCTGACCTTGTGGGCGACGCTGCCGAGGACCAGCCCTTGGACGTCGCTGAGCCCTCGCGTGCCCATGACTATCGTGTCGACGTCCCCTCGGGATGCCGCCTCCAGAATGCCTCGCGTCGCATCACCGTGTTCCACGGAGCATTCGACGTCCGCCGCGCCGGCCATGCTGGCTTGATCGCGGGCCGTATTCAAGATGTTCTCGGCGATCCCGGACTCGTACAGATGCTCCGGTGAATCGCGGATATGCTCGACCTCCGCGAAGCGCTTGAGTCCCTCGGGAATGTCCCTGTTGGGGACGACATGCAGAAGTCTCAGTTGCTTGTTCTCGGCGCGGGCAAGGCCGCATGCGACTTCCAGCGCACGAAAGGCATGCTCCGAGCCGTCAACTGGAACCAATATTCGATCGGACATGACGACACCTCCGAGGTGGGTTTCATGCTGTCCAAATGACCTTAGCCCTGCCGGACGGAGAGGCCATTGATCGACGTCAAGAGCGGAAACTATCCGTCCTGGCCGGCGAACTGCCTGACGAAATCCGCCTCACTCAACAGGCCCGCAAGCCGTTCTCCGTCGACGACGGGGAGGCAGCCGATCTTCTTCTCCAGCATGATGGACGCGGCTTCGGCCAACGGAGTATCGGGGGTCGTCGTGATGACATCTTCGTGCATAGCGTCTTTAATCGACAGCATGTCCAGCATCTTCTGCTCCGCCCGGCTGCCGTACCCGAGCGACCTCAGGATAATGCCGCGAAACAGATCCCGCTGCGTCACGATACCGCAGAGCGCACCGTCCGCGTCCAGGATAGGGATATGCCGAATCCGTTCCTGCTTCATCAGATCGTCGGCGACGCTGAGCTTGTCGTTACGCTCCAGGGTGACGAGCTTCGTGCTCATGACGTCCTCGACCAGAAGATTTCGATCACTCATCATGGGTCGTAATCCGGACTGCGAGGCTGCAACTTGGCGGACGTAAATTCATCGTTCCAGCAGGTCTACGACGAGCTTACCGAAGAGCACCGCGAGCTCATGTCCCTGGTTGACCGAATCCGCGGACATCGCGGCGTCATGGGACTCGGCCCGCTCCTCGAGCAGCTCCACACGATGCTCATCAAGCACTTCTCCCACGAGCAGTTTCCCGGGGGATTGTACGAATGCATGGGGGCCTACGGGTCGCACTATCACGACGAGTTGAAAGTTCTCGTCGAGGATCACTGCACGATACTCTCGTCCGTGCGCGGCCTCGTCGAACGTACCCGCATACCGCAGGTCCAGGACGAACCCGCGCTTCTTGCCGACGTCGCCGAGGTGCTCCAGCGCTTGCACGATCACGAGCACCGTGAGCATGCCCTCGCCGACAAGTTGATGACCCTCGCCTCGTGACGCGCCGCGTCAACCGGGGACGGCCCCCGCGAGTGCCTTGGCGTCGACGACCACCACGCAACCGTTCTCGCTTCGTATCCATCCCCGGCGTTTGAACTCGGTGATTACCCGGCACAGCGTCTCCGGCGCGAGTGCCAGCAGGCTCGCGAGGTCGCTGCGTCGACACGACGATGCGATCACGGCGTCCGCGGGCGACATCGCGCGGTAGCGGTTCATCAGATATGCGGCGACCTTCTGCTCGGCCGTATGGGTCGCGAGAAGCTCCGTCTGAGTCTGGAGTTCCTCGATACGGTTCCCCAGTCGCTGCAGCACATTCCACGCAAGATGCGGGTCCCGGCGCAGCTGGGCGGCGAAGGATCGAGCGTCGACCGCCAGCACCTGGGAGTCCTCGAGGGCGACGGCGGTGGCCCCGTAGACCTTCGCCGAGAACAGCACGGACTCGGCCAGCACCTCCCCGGCGCGGACCAGCCGCACCACGTGCTCGCGCGCACCGCCGATGCGACGGGTGAGCTTCACGGATCCATCCAGGAGCACGAACACCGCTTCGCCCGGGTCCCCCTGGGCGTACAGCGTCTCCCGCGCCGGTACGCGGCGCAGCTCGCTGAACCGCTGGAGGCCTTCGAGAGAATCCTCGTCGAGGCCGCGAAACAGCGTACTCGCTTCTAGGGCTGCCCGTCCGCCGCATTGGGGGGCGAGATCGGAAACTTGATCCATCATTGCGCTCATTGGCACAGACGTCACCACACTCGGGCCTGTGGGTAGTTTGACTCCGGTCCCGAGGATGAAATTGACGAGGATCAAGGCGAACGCTCATCGTGGACCATGATTGGCGCCGCGAGCCGCACATTCGGCGCCGGCTCCAGGGGGCTTGATCCAAATCAATGCCCCCCGGGTGTCGGGGTATTAGAAAACAAGCTGGAATTCCGCAATCCCGCGTCATCCCGAGGGGTAGTTCGCTATGAAGGTTTCCGCGACGCAATTCCCGATCGTGCTCCTGGCGGCAACGCTCGTAGTCCTGCCGTCGGCGGGTCAGGCACAGACGACCTCACACCCGGAGACCGAGTCCGGCGAGCTGCTCTACGAAGGATCTCCCAGGGGCCAGCTGGGCGGCAAGCAGGTCGTCATCCCCGGCGCCCCCCCTCTCAGCGAACAGGAATTCGCCACCGCTCAGAAGCTTTACTTCGAGCGTTGCGCGGGCTGCCACGGCGTCCTGCGCAAAGGTGCGACGGGCAAACCGCTGACCCCCGATATCACCCAGGAGCGCGGCAAAGAATACCTCAAGGTCTTCATCAACTTCGGCTCACCCGCCGGCATGCCGAACTGGGGGACCTCCGGCGAATTCTCTCCCGAGCAGGTGGATCTCATGGCGCGCTACCTGCTCCACGAGCCGCCGATGCCGCCGGAATTCGGGATGCCCGAGATGAAGGCCAGCTGGACGGTGAAGGTGCCCGTGGACAAGCGCCCCACCAAGCAGATGAACGGCTACAACCTCGAGAACCTCTTCGCCGTCACGCTGCGCGACGCCGGCCAGGTCGCGCTGATCGACGGCGACTCCAAGGAAATCGTCAACATCGTCAACACGGGCTACGCGGTCCACATCTCCCGTCCGTCGTTCTCGGGGCGCTACATCTACACCATCGGGCGCGACGCGCTAATCAACCTGATAGACCTGTGGATGGAGGAGCCGGATACCGTGGCGGTGATCAAGATCGGTCTCGAGGCACGCTCGGTCGAGACCTCCAAGTTCAAGGGCTGGGAGGACAAGTACGCGATCGCCGGGACCTACTGGCCGCCGCAATACGTCATCATGAACGGCGATACGCTGGAGCCCCTGAAGCTCGTATCGACCCGGGGTATGACGGTGGATACCCAGGAGTATCACCCCGAGCCGCGGGTGGCCGCGATCGTCGCCTCCCACGAGAACCCCGACTTCATCGTCAACGTCAAGGAGACGGGGAAGATCCTTCTCGTCAACTATGAGGACGTGGACAACCTGCAGGTGACGGAGATCCCCGCGGCCCGTTTCCTGCACGACGGCGGATGGGATTCGACCAATCGCTACTTCCTGACCGCGGCCAACAAGTCCAACAAGATCGCGGTGGTGGACTCGAAGGAGCGTAGACTCGAGGCGCTGGTCGATGCGAAGGAGATCCCGCATCCGGGCCGCGGCGCCAATCTCATCGATCCCGCCAATGGCCCTGCCTGGGTGACGAGTGCGCTCGGTAACGCGGATGTCACTTTTATCGGAACCGATCCGTCCGGCCACAAGGACAAGGCCTGGAAGGTCGTAAGAGTGCTTCAAGGCCAGGGCGGCGGATCGCTGTTCGTCAAGAGTCACCCCAAGTCGAAGAATCTCTGGGTGGATACGCCGCTCAACCCGGATCCCAAAATCAGCCAGTCGATCGCCGTGTTCGGCATCGACAACCTGGACAAGGGGTTCGAGGTCCTGCCTATCGCCGAATGGGCGGAGCTTGGCGAAGGCCCGAAGCGCGTCGTGCAGCCCGAGTACAACAAAGCCGGCGACGAAGTGTGGTTCTCGGTCTGGAGCGGCAAGGATCAGGAGTCGGCGATCGTCATCGTCGACGACAAGACCCGCAAGCTCAAGCATGTGATCAAAGACAAGCGACTCGTCACGCCCACGGGCAAGTTCAACGTGTACAACACCACACACGATGTCTACTAGGGACGGGTCGAGAGTCGTGGACAACGAAACCGGCAAGGTATTTCTGGTGGGCGCCGGACCGGGGGATCCCGATCTGCTGACCATCAAGGCGCTGCGGCTCGTAGAGGAAGCCGATGTGGTCGTCTACGATCGCCTCGTCTCCGACGATGTGCTGCGGCTCGTGCCGCCGGGGGTATCCAGGATCTTCGTGGGAAAGGCGCCCGGAAATCATCCCGCGAGTCAGGAATGCGTCAACGACATGCTCGTGCGCCTGGCCCGAAAGGGGCATCGAGTCGTGCGGTTGAAGGGCGGCGATCCCTTCGTCTTCGGCCGCGGCGGAGAAGAAGCACTCCATCTCGTGCGTCACGCGATCCCCTTCGAGGTCGTCCCCGGCGTGACGGCGGCAATCGCCTGCGCGGCGTACGCGGGTATACCCCTCACCCACCGGGGACTGGCGCACAGCCTTCGCTTCGTAGCCGGGCACTGCCGCGACGACATGCCCCTGGATCTCGACTGGCGCGGCCTCGCGGACGGCAACACCACCCTCGTCTTCTACATGGCGTTGATGAACCTCGGCGAAGTGCGCGCCCGCCTGATGTCGGCAGGGCTGCCGGGCTCGACACCGGCGGCCCTGGTGGAGTCGGGCACGACCCAGCGCCAGCGCGCCATCGGCACGACCCTCGATGAGCTGCTTCGCAGCGCACGCAACCACCGCATCGCGACGCCGGCGGTCGTGATCATCGGCCGGGTCGCCGCGCTGGCGGCCGAGCTCGCGTGGTTCACGCCGGAGGAAGTATCGGAGCCGGAGATGCAGCATGACGGCGCGAGCTCCTATGCGTAGTGCGCGCATCCTACTCTCGGCCGGCGTCTTCCTGTGCGCGGCGGCGGGCGCCGAGGTCCCGGCCGGGCGCCAGGGGGAGCTGCGACACATGCTGACTCACGACTGCGGCTCCTGTCACGGCCTGCGGCTGACAGGTGGGCTCGGCCCGCCTCTCACGAAGACTTCCCTGACCCACAAGGACGCCGCGGCGCTGGCGGCCATCATCCGCTACGGCCTGCCGGGAACGCCGATGCCGCCCTGGAAGGCGATGATCAGCGATGAAGAGGCGCTTTGGCTCGCGGAGTTCATGAAAGGCGAATCGAAAGAGGGAGAATCGACACAATGAGAACGGATTCACTCCGAGCCCTCATGATCTCCACCGCGCTCGCGAGTGCTCTGGGCGCGTGCACCCAGGTGCGCGGCACCGGCGACCTCGGCATCGTCGTCGAACGGGCCGCGGGCAGCGTGTTGGTGGTGGAAACCACCGGGCGCAAGGCGCTCTCCCAGGTGGACGGGCTCGGCGACCTCTCCCACGCCTCGGCGGTCTATTCCCGGGACGCCCGCTACGCCTACGTGTTCGGGCGGGACGGCGGCCTCACCAAAGTGGACATCCTCGAGGGCCGAATCGATAGACGCATCGTGCAGGCCGGCAACAGCATCGGCGGCGCCATATCCCAGGATGGCTCGCTGGTAGCGGTGTCTAACTACGATCCCGGTGGCGTTCGCATATTCGATGCCGAGACGCTCGCCCCGGTCGCGGAGCTCCCTGCCGTGTATGACGACGCCGGCAGCCGCTCCAAGGTAGTCGGGCTCGTCGACGCGCCGGGCGGGCGCTTCGTCTTCAGCCTCTACGATGCCGGAGAGATCTGGGTCGCGGACCTGTCCACGCCCACCGAGCCGAAAATCCGCAAGTTCACCGGCATCGGGGACAAGCCCTATGACGCCCTCATAACCCCCGAGGGCCGTTTCTATGTCGCCGGACTCTACGGAGAGGACGGCCTCGCACTCCTCGATTTGTGGAGGCTCGACGATGGCGTCCGGCGCATCCTGCCCGGTTACGGCCGCGGCGAGGAGAGCCTGCCGGTCTACAAGATGCCGCACATGGAAGGTTGGGCCATGGCCGGCGATCTCGCATTCCTTCCCGCGGTGGGCCGCCATGAAGTGCTCGTGATTGATCGCAACGACTGGAAGGAACGCGCGCGCATCCCCGTCAAAGGCCAGCCCATCTTCGTCATGGCGCGCCCGGACGCGCGCGAGGTGTGGGTCAACTTCTCACTCCCGGACAACGATGCCATCCAGATCATCGACGTAGAGACCCTCGCCGTGTCACATACCCTGACGCCGGGCAAGGCGGTCCTGCACATGGAGTTCACGCCGCGCGGCGAACAGGTCTGGGTATCGGTACGCGACGAAGACCGAGTCGACGTCTACGACACCGCGTCCTACGAGAAGCTGACCGCGCTCCCCGCCGAAAAGCCGAGCGGCATCTTCCTCGCCGCCCGTGCCCACCGGATCGGTCTCTAGGGATGGCGAGCATGGATCCGAGCATCGCGCTGGACACTCTGGACAAACGCCTGCTGGATGACTTCCAGCAGGACTTTCCGGTCTGCTCGCGCCCCTTTGCCGCCATGGCGGAACGGGTCGGCTCTGACGAGGAGACCGTTATCGCGCGCCTCGCGAACCTCGAGGAGCGCGGCTGCTTGAGCCGCGTCGGTCCCGTGTTCCGCCCCGGCGCCCTCGGCGCAAGCACCCTGGCCGCAATGGCGGTTCCCGCGGATCGCCTGCAGGCCGTCGCGGACATGGTGAGCGCGTACGTAGAGGTCAATCACAATTACGAGCGCGAGCACGAGTTCAATCTGTGGTTTGTCGTGACCGCCAGGGACGAACAAGCCGTCGCCGGAGTGCTCGAGGACATACGCCGACGCTCCGACCTCCCGGTCATGGATCTCCCTATGCTCGAGGAGTTTCACATCGATCTCGGTTTTCCCCTGTGGCAGACATGAGCGCGGCCAGGATCGGAGCCATCATCGAGGCCATGCAGGGCGGTCTCCCGCTCACCAGCCGGCCCTTCGCCCGCATCGCCGAGCGCATCGGCGCCGACGAGCAGTCGGTTATCGAGACCGTGCGGAAGTTGAGGGCCGCGGGGACCATCAAGCGATTCGGCGTCGTCGTACGCCATCACGAGCTCGGTTTTCGGGCCAATGGGATGCTGGTCGTGGACGTTCCGGACGAGGCCGTTGAGAGAATCGCCGGTCGTCTCGCCGAGGACCGGTCAGTGACGCTCTGCTATCGGCGCCCTCGCCGCCTGCCCGCGTGGCCGTACAACCTGTTCTGCATGATCCACGGCCGCGATCGGGGAGGCGTGCAGAGCAAGGTCGAGGCGCTCCTGCTCGCGAACGATCTCCAGGACCGTGAGAGTTGCGTACTCTTCAGCCGAAGGCGCTTCAAGCAGCGCGGCGCGATGTATGTCTCTCCCGATACCGCGGCCGAGGCGAGCGTCGATGGATGAGTTCGACCGCGTGATCATCAATACGCTCCAGGACGGCTTGCCGCTCTGTGAGCAACCGTTCGCCGCACTCGCCCGGGAGCTCGAGATCGACGAGCTGCGGATCGTCGCGCGCATCTCGAAGCTTCTCGATGAAAATGTTCTCACACGCTTCGGGCCGCTCTACGATGCCGAGCGCCTGGGCGGCGCCCTCACCCTCTGTGCGCTCAGCGCGAGGCCGGACGAGTTCGATGACGTCGCGGAGAAGGTCAACGCACATCCGGAGACAGCCCACAACTACGAGAGAGAGCACGCTCTCAATATGTGGTTCGTCCTGGCGACGGATAGCCGCGATCGCATCGCGGAGGTAGTCGCGGAGATCGAATCCGAGACCGGTTGCAGGGTGCTGCAGTTCCCGAAGCAGGAAGAGTTCTTCGTGGGCCTGAAGCTCGAGGCATGATCTCAGGATCGCAATCCGGAAACATACGTATGGAAACCTCGCACGAGATCGACGACGGCACGCGCCACCTCGTAACCGCAACCCAGGGCGGTCTCCCCCTCTGCGTGCGCCCCTACGCGGCCCTCGCAGAGGAGCTCGGCGTGAGCCAGGACGAGGTGCTGGCGCGCCTGTCGAACATGATCGGGGACGGCAGGATCCGCCGAATAGCCGCGGTGCCTAATCACTATGCCCTGGGCTTTCGCGCCAACGGGATGTCGGTATGGGACGTCGCCGACGAGGACGCGCGGGTGTGCGGCCGCGAGGTCGGCGATCTGCCCTTCGTGAGTCACTGCTACCTGCGTCCGCGGCACCCGCCTCTCTGGCCCTATAACCTTTTCGCCATGGTGCACGGACACTGCAGAGAAGAGGTCGAGGACCGGGTGCAGCGTATCGCCGAGATCCTCGGCGAGCGGCAGCGCGCGCGGGACGTGCTCTACAGCAAGCGCATCCTCAAGAAGACCGGGATGCGACTGAACGGAGGTAAGTAGTCGATGTTCCGAGTCTCTCAGTACATGCGCGAGCTCGTGTCGCCGAAGCCCGCCGCCGTGGCGCGAAAGCCGACGGGACCGGTGGTCATCTGGAATCTGATCCGTCGATGCAACCTCACCTGCAAGCACTGCTACTCCATCTCTGCGGACAAGGACTTCCCGGGCGAGCTCTCCACGCCGGAAGTCTTCCGCGTCATGGACGATCTGCGTGCGTACGGTGTCCCGGTGCTGATACTGTCCGGAGGCGAACCATTGCTTCGCGGTGACATCTTCGACATCTCGCACCGCGCGAAGGAAATGGGCTTCTACGTCGGCCTCTCCACCAACGGCACCCTCATCGACGAGACGAATATCGACGCCATCGCCGACGTCGGGTACGACTACGTCGGCGTCAGCATCGACGGCATTCGCGAGACCCACGATCGCTTCCGTCGCCGTGAGGGAGCCTTCGACGCATCCATCGACGGAATTCGCCTGTGCCGCGCACAGGGCATCAAGGTCGGCCTGCGCTTCACCATGACCCAGGACAACGCCTCGGAGCTACCGAGTCTCATCTCACTCATGGACGAAGAGGACATCGACAAGTTCTACCTGTCCCACCTGAACTACGCGGGCCGCGGCAACAGGAACAGGAAGTCTGACGTCGTACACCAGACGACGCGCTGGGCGCTCGACCTGGTCTTCGACATCTGCCTGGGCGACGCGCTCGACGGGCGGGCCCGCGAGTTCGTCACCGGGAACAACGACGCCGACGCCGTGTACCTTCTGAAGTGGGCGCAGGCACGCTTCCCGGAGCGGATCCCGCTCTTGCGTGAGAGGCTCGTGCAGTGGGGTGGGAACTCCTCCGGCGTGAACATCGCCAACATCGACAACCTGGGTAACGTGCATCCCGACACGATGTGGTGGCACTACGACCTCGGCAACGTACGGGATCGGCCCTTCTCGGAGATCTGGTCCGACGAGTCGGAGCCCCTCATGTCAGGCCTGCGGGCGAGCCCCCGGCCGGTCGAAGGACGCTGCGGCGCCTGCGGGTATCTCGACGTGTGCGGTGGGAACACCCGCGTGCGGGCCCATCAGCTGACGGGGAACTTCTGGGCCGAGGATCCCGCCTGCTACCTGAGCGACGCGGAGATCGATGTCGGAACCCCGCGGGAGCTCGAGGCGGCGGCAATGGGGGGTGAGGTTTGAGATCGGCGCTGGCGCCGATCGCCGGGGCCCTGCTTTTCTCCTTCGCGGCGAATGCTCCGGCCGGAGACGATACGGACACGGTAGCCACCTACCGCACCCACTGCGCCGCCTGCCACGGGCAGGATCGCTTCGGCGGAGTCGGCCCCGCGCTGCTGCCGGAGAATCTGCGCAGGCTGAAACCGGAGAAGGCCGTCGCGGCCATCAGCAAGGGCCTGCCCGCATCGCAGATGCCGGCCTTCGAGGGTAAGCTGAGCCCCGCCGCGATCGACGCCCTGGCGAAATACATCTATACGCCACTGCCGCGGCTCCCGGTCTGGGGCGAGCAGGAGATCGCCGCGAGCCGCCTCGTCTATTCCCTGCCACCGGCCGCCGAGGGGGTACCCAGTCACGCTTCCGACCCGCTCAATCTCTTCGTCGTCGTCGAGACGGGAGATCACCATGTCACCGTCCTGGACGGCGACACCCTGACCCCCATCCACCGCTTCAAGACCCGCTACGCCCTGCACGGCGGTCCGAAGTTCTCGCCGGACGGACGCTTCGTCTACTTCGCGTCCCGCGACGGCTGGGTCTCCATGTTCGACCTGCATACCCTGACGATGCTGGCGGAGATCCGCGCCGGCATCAATACGCGCAACCTCGCGGTGTCCGGGGATGGGCGCTACGCCATCGTCGCCAACTATCTGCCTCACAGCCTCGTCATCCTCGACGCGTCGGATCTGAGCCTCGAGCGGGTGATCCCCGTTGAGGACGAGCACGGCGCGAGCTCCCGGGTGAGCGCGGTGTACGATGCGGCACCCCGGGAGAGCTTTATCGTTGCTCTGAAGGACCTCAAGGAGCTCTGGGAGATTCAGTACGGCGACGATCCCGTGTACTACGGCTTCGTCCACGACTACCGGGTGGAAGGCGTTCCGGAAACCACCGAGCGCTTTCCGATTCGGAGGATCCGCCTGGAGGACTACCTCGACGACTTCTTCTTCGACCCACCCTACGACAACGTCATCGGCGCTGCCCGTGACGGGGGTAACGGCCAGGTCGTCAACCTGACGGTTGGCCGGAAGATCGCGGAGATCGATCTGCCGGGGATGCCCCATCTCGGTTCGGGCATCACGTGGGACTACCACGATAGGCCGGTAGTGGCGACGCCGAATCTCCGCGACGCCGTGGTCAGCGTCATCGACATGGATACCTGGCGCACCGTGGAACGCATCGAGACACTCGGACCGGGATTCTTCATGCGCAGTCACGAGAACAGCCGCTACGCCTGGGTGGACGTGTTCTTCGGCCCCGATCGGGATGCCGTGCACGTCATCGACAAGCAGAGCCTCGAGATAGTGAAGACCCTGCGCCCGTCGCCCGGGAAGACCGCCGCCCACGTGGAATTCACTCGCGACGGGCGCTACGCGCTGCTCAGCATCTGGGATCTCGACGGCGCGCTGGTGGTCTACGACGCGGAGAGCCTCGAAGAGGTGAAGCGCCTGCCCATGAAGAAGCCGTCCGGAAAGTACAACGTTTTCAACAAGATCACCCGTTCCCGCGGCACGAGTCACTGAGGCCACCGCCCGCCGATCTTGATCTGCGTCAATGCGCCCGTCCCGGGCTCAATCCATCATTAAGTCGAAGAATTTCAGATACCTGGAAGCGAAACAATGGCATTGAAGGACATCCTCGTGCACGTCGACGGCAGCCGGTCAATGCCGGGGCGGGTGCGCGCCGCCGCGGAACTCGCCCGTGCCCACGGGGCGCATCTCACGGGCCTCTACGTCATCGAAATCCCCGTGCTGCCTTCCTACGCAGAGGCACAGATCCCCGCCGACATCATCGAGGCCCAGCACGAGGCGTTCGCGGCCACGGCCGCCGCCGCCGAGCAGACGTTCGCAGAGATCACGTCCCGCGTCGGCATCGTTCCGGAATGGCGGCTGGCGGAGGATCGGCGACTCGGTGCGCTCACGCTCCACGCCCACTACGCGGATCTGCTCGTGGTCGGACAGGCGGATCCCGGCGATCCGGAGTGCACGAGCCGCGGTCTGGCCGACCGGCTGGCGCTGGAGTGCGGGCGCCCCGTCATGGTGATTCCCGCCGGCGGCGCGGCGGGGGCCATCGGCGGGAACGTCCTCATCGCGTGGAACGGAAAGCGTGAGGCCGTGCGGGCGATCAGCGATGCCATGCCCCTGTTGGAGTCCGCCCAACGCGTCACGGTGGTAACGGTCAACGCCGAGAGCGACGACCCGGAGAATGCCGGGATCCCGGCCACGGATATCGGGCTGCATCTCGCCCGCCACGGGATCGACACCACGACGAAAAGCATCCATGGCGCACCGGCCGCCATCGGCGAGCTGCTCCTCGAAGTGGCCGGTGACGCCGGCGCCGACCTGCTCGTCATGGGCGCCTACGGTCACTCGCGCTTTCGGGAAGTGGTTCTCGGGGGTGTGACGGCCCACATACTCGCGCACGCCGTGATACCTGCCCTCATTGCCC
>CBDTYP010000007.1:0-24072 GCA_965364645.1 uncultured Gammaproteobacteria bacterium
CCCGTCCCGGGTTCGGTGACGCCGAATGCCTGCAGCCTCAGTTCGCCAGAGGCGATCTTCGGCAGGTACTCGCGCTTCTGCGCCTCGCTGCCGTGGCGCAGCACGGTACCCATGGTGTACATCTGGGCATGACACGCGGCGCCGCTGCACTCGGTCGCGTGTATCGTCTCGAGGATGACGCCGGCGGCGCGCAGCGGCAGACCCGAGCCGCCGTACTCCTCCGGTATCAGGGCGGCCAGGTACCCGGCCTCGGTCAGCGCCGCGACGAAGGCATCGGGGTAGCTGCCGGATGCCGGCTGCGTCTCGAGATCCCGCCAGTACTCGCCGGGAAACCCGGCGCAGAGCTTTGCGACGGCATCGCGGATTTCTGGATAGTCCTCGCCGTGAGTCAGATCCGATGTGTGTGCCGAGTCGCCGCTCATGCGTCGTTCAGGGGTACTGCGACGCCGGCTCGAAACCCTTCGGCGCGCCGGCCAGCGCGTACATGCCGTACAGGGTCTCGTCGGGGAGATTGCGCGCGACGATCTCACGGACCTCCACCAGCTTGTCGAGGTCGACGCCGGTCTTGAGACCCGCGCCCTCCAGGAGGAAGACGAGATCGTCCATAACGATGTTACCGGTCGCGTTGGGCGCGTAGGGACATCCGCCGAGTCCGCCGAGGGTGGCGTCGTAGCGGCGCACCCCGGCTTCGAGGGCGGCGAACACGTTCGCGAGTCCGAGGCCTCTCGTGTCGTGGAAGTGCGCGGCGATGTCGACGGCGCCGCCGAGCTCGTCGACCACGCGGGTGAGCAACGTCTTCACCTCGGTCGGGTTCGCGTAGCCGACGGTGTCACAGAGCACAATCTCGTCCGCGCCCGCCTCGACGAAACGCCGGGCGAGGTCCATGCTGGCGTCCGGGTCCACGGCGCCCTCGATGGAGCAGCCCCACACGGTGGAGAGCCCCGCGCCGAGGCGGGTGCCGGACGCCTCCGGATGCTGGTCGCGGGCCTCGACGATGCGCCGAAAGTCCTCCACCGACTCCGCGGTCGAGCGGCGCACGTTCGACTGGTTGTGACTCTCGCTCACGGAGGTGACGTAGTTGAGCTTGTGCACGCCGGTCTCGAAGCCGCGCAGCGCGCCCTTGAGATTCGGCGTGAGCGCCGCGATGACTACGTCCGGGATCTCCAGGGACGCCGCGATCACCTCCAGCGCGTCGGTGAACTGGGGGATGAGCTTCGGAGGCACGAAGGAGCACACCTCGATCTCCGGCATGCCGCATGCGGCCTCCGCCCGCACCCAGGCGATCTTCTCCCGGGTCGGGAAGAACGTGGATACGCTCTGCAGCCCGTCTCGAAGCCCGACCTCCCGGACTTCGACCTCGATATCTGACCTCATGACTCCCTCTCCTAACGGCCCTTGAAATTCGGTCGCCGCTTCTCGTTGAACGCCCGGATGCCTTCCAGGCGGTCCTCCGTGCCGACCATGCGATTATAAGCCTCGATCTCGAACGCATAACCACTCTTGAGATCCACCTCCAGGGCGACGGAAATGGACTTCTTCGCCTGGCGGGTCGAGATGGGGGCGTTGCGGGCGATGCGCTCCGCGGTCTCCAGGGTTTCGTCCAGGAGTGTCCCGTCATCGCAGACCCTGTTGACGAGTCCCCAGGCGAGGGCCTCCTCCGCGGAGAACGGCGTACCGGTGAGGATGATCTCCTTGGCTCTGCGCGTGCCGACGGCCCGGGGCATGTGCACGGTGCCCATGGCGCCGGGCATGATCCCGAGGGTCACCTCGGTCAGCGCGAAGCGCGCGCGCCTCGCGGCGTAAATGAAGTCGGCCGCCATGGCGAACTCGCAGCCTCCACCGTAGGCGGCGCCGTTTACGGCGGCGATGACGGGTACCGGACAGTCGGTCATGCTCATTACGGCGTGCTCGAAGATGTGATGCTGGCGGTGCCACTGCTCGTCGCTCATGCCGTCGCGTTCCTTGAGGTCGCCGCCGGCGGAGAAGGCCCGCTCGCCGGCCCCGGTCACGACCACGCAGCGGTAGCTCTCGGGGTCCACGTAGAGGCCCGTCCACAGATCCCGCAGGTCTAGTCCCATCTGCGTGTTGTGGGCGTTGGCGACCTCCGGCCGGTTCAGGGTGACCAGCAGTATGTGCTCGGACACATGCTCAAGATCGAGGGTTTCGTAGTCGTGCTGCATGGCGTCGGCCTGCTCGTTGGGGCTTCCGGGGCGCCATTATATCTACTCGCCCTGTCTATTCTTGAGGCTATTGTTCAGGTGACACAGCTCGTTCCTGCGGGATCCGAGAATTTTCTTCCCCGAGAGCCGCCTGCGGCAGGGCTCATGGTCATCGATGGGGAACTCATTTCTTCATTTTCTCCCCGCTATCAAGTTCGATTTCGGCGGCGACGATAAGCCATCTAACCACCCGATTTGCAGCAGGGGCTTGCGGGTGGCTTACAAGACGAACTGCCGTGCGCCGTGTGCTTCGCGCCTGTACTCGCGGAGCATCGATGGCCTCACGCGCCACCGGTAAGCGACAGCACGTCTTACTCGCGTTGCCACCCGCGGAGGCGGGGTCAGCTCGGAACCCCAGCCTGCCGACTGGCTCCGTCCTCCGCACTTTTCTGGTGTCGTAGAAACGAGTGTTGTCAATCGACAACCCGCCCACCGGCATCTTCGAAAGTGAGCACTGCGACACAGGCTCGGGAAAAAACGCGAGACTAAACTTGCCGTGTAACAGAGTGATTTATTCGGAGCAATTTCATGTCATACGTTGCGATGAAAACTTCTAATGATGTTTCCGTCGTGCCCTCCAGCAAGGTCAGGCCGGCAGGTCGCGCATTGGCAATCGTCACTGTGATGTGCCTGAGTCTCTCGGCTTGCGAGACCATGAAGGACACGATGGACTCGATTAACATTTTCGACGAGGACAAGGCTGACGCGACGGCCGCCGAATCGAACAGCACCGACGCGACGGCTGATCCTCGCAAGCGCGCCGTGGTGCGTGCCGGCGTGCAGCCCGTTTCGCCGCAGTCCGTCGGCTACTACATGGACCAGCAGGAAGCGAAGCTGCGCGAGCAGCTCGAGGGAACCGGCGTCACGGTCACGCGGGTCGACGAGACCATCGTCCTCAGCATGCCTGGCAGCGCGACCTTTGCGAGCGGTTCCAGCAATGTCGAATCGAAGATTCAGCCGGTGCTCGATTCCGTCGTGCTCGTGCTCGATGAGTTCAGCCAGACTTACGTGGACATCATCGGTCACACTGACAGCAAGGGCTCGAAGGAGTACAACCAGCGTCTCTCCGAGAAGCGCGCGAAGAGCATCGCCCGCTATCTCGAAACCAACGCGGTGATCACCGAGCGCGTGATGGCCGACGGTATGGGAGAGGACGACCCGATCGCGAACAACGATACTCGCGAAGGCCGGGCGATGAATCGGCGCGTGGAGATAAAGCTCAGCCCGGTCACCTGATCGGGACGAAATCTGGCCGCCCCCTATGGGCGGTCAGATTCGTTGAGGTAGAATGCCTGCCCTTCTCTCCGATACCAGGAGTCACGGGGCATGCCGAGTACTGAAACGCTTTTGGTGTTCACCGCCGCCGCGTTGTTGATGAACATCTCGCCCGGGCCGTCGAACTTCTACGTGATGTCCCGGAGCGTGGCGCAGGGTCCGCGCGGTGGCGCCGTGGCGGCCATCGGGCTCGCCGTCGGCAGCCTCGTGCACGTGGCCGCGGCCGCCCTCGGTATCTCGGCGCTGTTCCACTATTTCCCCGCCGCGTTCGGGGTCGTCAAGCTCCTCGGCGCCGCCTATCTCATCTATCTCGGCATCCAGTACCTGAGAGGCGGCGCCCACGGCCGCCCGACGGGGCCTGGCGCCGAGGGGCGGCCTCACGGTCGCATATTCTCCGAGAGCATCCTGGTGGAAGTGCTGAATCCGAAGACCGCGCTCTTCTTCCTCGCCTTTCTGCCCCAGTTCGTGGACGTCAGTCGCGGCCCACCGGCGCCGCAGCTCCTGGTCCTCGGATTGATCGTCACGATCTCCGCGATCCCCTGCGATCTCTTCGTCGCGTGGGTGTCGGGATCGGCGGCCCGGGCGATCGCCGGGAACCCGCGCTTCGCGCGGATCCAGGAATATGTCTCGGGGAGCATCCTTGTCGGCCTGGGGTTGTACGTGGCGCAGTCGGAGCGCCCGGACTGACCCGATGCCTCAGCGCCTCGCCGCCAGCGCGTTCCTGCTCGTCGTACTCGTTCTCCCCGCCCAGGTTGCCCAAGTTGCCCAGGGGGCCACGACCGTCGCCCTCATCGGCGACGAGCACCGCAGCGTCATCATGCGCGAGATGGCGGGGCAGGAAGGATCGGAAATTCAAAGCGACGGCGGCGTCTATGAGCTCGCGGTGGAGAGCGCCGGGGTCACGTTACGCAGTCTCGCCGACGGCGAGGGCGTGACAGCCGTTGCGGACCTGCTGCTCGCGAGCGATATCGCCCTCATCGTGATCGATGCCACCAGGGGGCCGACGCCGGTCATTCGCGAGCACATTCTCATCGCCCGTCAGGCGCGGGTTCCCATGATGGCGATGTTGATGGGAAACGTGAAAGCTTTGTTCGCGGGCGCGCCGGACGAGGCTGCCGAGCTGCTTGCTCTCGAGATTCGCGAGGTCCGGGAGCTGCTGTCCGCCTACGATATGGACGGCAACGCCGCGCGCGTGTACCTGGACAGCCGTCCTCCGGACCCGGTGGCTGGTGTCGCGGCCCATGGCAACCGCGAGGCGCTCCTGTCACTTGCCCGCTTCGTGCCTCGCCGAGTGCGGGCCGCGTCGCCGGGCGAGGTAAGCAACATCTGGGGGGCCGTGTACCTGCTGACAGACGCCGAGACGGACGGGAACGCTTCGGCCCTCGCCCCCGGCGATTCCGTCCTGCTGTGGAGCGAAGGCGCGGAGTCGACAGCGACCGTGAATTCGGTCAGCGAGTACCGGCCGGGGGATTTTCGAGAGATGCCGCTGTCGATGGAGGCGCCCGTCAAGGGTGTCGAGGGGTCGCGGTTTCTACTGGTGAGCGACGATCGGGTGATCGGTGTCGGCGCTATCACCCAGATTCTGCATTGAGGCTAGACGGAGTACTTGAACATGCACTCCTTGAAGGTATCTTTCTCCGTCTTTGACGCCTTCGTCTCGACGCGGTACTGCTCGTCGGGATTCACGGCGTTCCCTTCCTTGGTCACCTGAGCGTTCTGCCGCCGGATCTCGTCACCTGCGGCCTTGGCCCGCGCTTCGCAGTTCCTCTTCACGGCGCGTGATGTCGCCTGCTGCTGAGTAGGCGGCGCCTCGCATGCGACGAGGAGCATGGCGGAGAGCACGACGAAGAGGGGCAGGCACCTCACGAGCGGGCAAACCTGAGGTTTCTCATGGGCGCGAAGTGTAGCATGCCGCGGTCTCTCCTTTGACTACCTCAATCCGGCGTTCGGAACAGAAATCCCCGCACGTTCCCGCCGACCCAGTCGCCGGACCAGCGCGTCGTTCGTTCGCCGGTGTCCAGTACGAATCGCGCGCGCACGCTCCAGATGTATTCCGTGCCCGGAGCGAGCGGCTGCGTCGTCTCGAACTCGGTGGCCGGGATGTTGTTCTTCTCGAGGATGGTGCGCGCCCTGGTGCGTTCGTTCTCGAGACGATGGATGCGCAGGTCATAGCGGAGATCCGAAAGGCTCTCGAGCTTTCTCTGGAAGTCGGCCTTGAGGACCTTCTCGCCGGGAAAGTCCCGCCACCGAAACGTGGGCTCCAGCGAGGATACGGCGGACGCGAGCGCGGTCCCTGACTCCCAGTACTGGTGAGCCTGGGGGTAGAGCGGCTCCACGACATAGTTGCGACGGTTCGCGCCCGCCCCGGTGAGGGCGAAACCCGGCATGAGTGGGTAGGCGAGCAGGAGGTCTTCCACGATACGTTCGGCCATCTGATCGAAGCCGACGTCCAGCGCGTGGCGAAGCGCGGCCCCGTTCTCCGCACCCCATTGGCGAAAGAGCTTCTTGTCCGACACGAAGCCGTAGCTGCGGTTGTATATCTCCCGGTCGTCACCGATGTGCACGACTCGCACCCGGGCCCGCACCGACAGCGGTGTCGGCAGGTTCGTGGTCACGCCGCTGCGCCAGGCGGGCAGCAGGAGCTCCTCGACGCCCACCTCGATGATGCTGTCCACGGGCTCGTCGAAGCGCCAGCGCCCACGGCCGACCGCCCGAATCTGTCCGGACTCGGAAGACGACTCCAGGATGAGCGTCCGGGCGCCGGACTGGGCGGCTGCGCGCACCGTGCGGTCCCGCAGGGTGTCGTGGGAGTAGTGATCCTCGATGGCGTCGCGGATGCCGAAGCTCGCGGCCAGCACGGCCTCCTCGGATTCCGCCGACATGCTGCCGAGGCCGGCGCCGATGGCGGCGCACAGGGGGGCGACCATCAGGCCGATGGTGCCGCCCTGGGCGCATTGGACGAACCACATCCCGGCGCCCTGGTAGAGGGCGTCGTCGCCGCTCGGAGGCTCCTCGACGGTCCGGCCCGGGTCCTTCGACGGCATGGCGACGCCGATGGCGCCGAGGCGGGCCCGCTGGGCCTCGGTGAGATAGTCCGGGGTGAAGCCGATCAGGGACTCGTAGAGGGCCGGATTGCCGGCGAAGTCGGCGCTGGCCGCCCGGCGCTGTACCTCGGTCATTGGGGCCAGGGGGAGATCCATGCCGACGCCGTCGTCGAGGCGCACCGCGTCGCCCTCGCAGACGATGGACTGGTAGCAGGTCTGGCCGAGGGAGTAGTTCCGGCAGACCACGCCGACGACGGCGTTGGCGCCGAGGTCCGCCGCCTCCAGCTTCATGTCGTACAGGGCCTCGTACTCCGTCACGACCTTGTGCGCGGGGTGGCTGGGGGGCGCGGGGGAGAGGTTGCAGGAGACCCCCTCCACCTGGTCCAGGACCTGGAATGGTTGCCCGGGCCGCTCCCCGAGGCGGAGGATGGCGATGTGGTCGACGCTGGCGAACTCGTGGGGCGAGAGACCGTCCCGGCGGGGATCCGTGGCGCATCCGGCCGCCAGTATCGCCAAGGCTACGAGGAGCCCCGGGGTATGGCGGCGGCGGCGGGGTGGATCTGGTGGCGAGCGGGTCTGCATTGGGTGCCCATGGAACGCTAAACAGGCAGCCAAATTCAACCTATCATGTAGTACGTCGAGATCATGCTGAGTCAGCAGAGCGTCACACTTCCTTGAGCGACCAACAGAGCCAGCACGCCCTACCCGTCGGATACCAGCTGCACTGGTTCCAGATCGAGAGCATTCTTGGTGTGGGCGGCTTCGGCATCACCTATCTGGCCCGGGACGGTAATCTCAAGCGCTCCGTGGCCATCAAGGAGTACCTGCCCTCGGATCTGTCGGTGCGCAAGGACGACAGCACCGTGGAGCCGGTCTCCGAGCACGAGTCAGAGACCTTCGGCTGGGGCCTGGATCGCTTTCTGAGCGAGGCGCGCACCCTGGCGCGTTTTCAGCATCCCAACATCGTCGGCGTGCACAGCGTCTTCGAGGCCAACAACACCGCCTACATGGTGATGGAGTACGAACAGGGCCGCAGCTTCGGCACGGTGCTGCGCGAGCCCGGCAGCTGCCGGGAAGACCGGCTCCGGGATCTGCTCATGCCGCTCCTGGACGGCCTCGAGCAGGTCCACGAGGCCGGCTTCGTGCACCGGGACATCAAGCCGAACAACCTCTTCGTGCGCGACGACGGCACGCCGGTGGTGCTGGACTTCGGTTCCGCCCGCCAGGCGCTGGGGGTCGAGACCCGTACGCTGACGTCGCTCGTGAGTCCCGGCTACGCGCCTTTCGAGCAGTACAACGCCAATCGCGACGGCGACAAGCAGGGTCCGTGGACCGATATCTACGCCCTCGGGGCGACGCTGTACCGGGCGGTCACCGGCAAGGGTCCGGTGGACGCGCTGACCCGGGCCGGGGCCATCCTCAAGGGTCACAAGGACGTCCTCATCCCCGCGTCTATGGCCGGGGCCGGGCACTACTCGGAGCGCTTCCTCGACGCCATCGATCGCGCGCTCACCTTTCAACCGGAGGCGCGGCCCCAGAGCATCGCGGAGTGGCGCGTCATGTTCACGGACACGGCGGGCGGAGAGCTGGACTTCCTGGTCGGGGAAGAGGGCGGGGACGCCACCGTCGCCATCGACTCGGGCGCCGAATTGCCTTATGAGAAGACGGTGCGCCTGAGCCAGCCGCCGGCACCGCCGCCGCCTCCGGTCTCTGCGTCGGCGGGCTCACCGTCGAACTCGGGCGGGGCCGCCGGGCCCGCGAGGGCGAAGGGCGGATCCCGGGCCGGACGATGGGTGGCACTGGCGGCCGGCGGCGCACTCCTGGTCGGCGCGATCCTGTGGTGGTTCCAACAACAGTCGTTGCGACCGGAGCTCGCCGCGGTGCAGACCCTCCTGAACGATGTCCCTTGCGCCGCCCTGGTAGCGAGCGCCGAGGAACGCGCGGTCACCGTGAGCGGCTACGCGACCGCGAGCGTCGAGCTCGCCGGTGCGGAGCAGGCCATCGGCGGGCTCTCCGGCGTCGGCAGCGTCGACATGGAGGTCGCGGCGGTGGATCGGTCCTATTGCCGGCTGCTGGAGTTCTACGCGCCCTACTGGCGCGTGAACCGCACCCAGAAGCTCGGCACGGCCATCACGACACCGAACCCGGGTAACGTCTTCGTCGAAGGCGAGCCACTGATGCTCGACGTGGCCGCGCCGCTCTATCGGAGCTATCTGTACGTGGACTATCATTTCCACGACGGTTACGTCGTGCACCTGCTTCCGGACGAGCGTTCGGGCCCGGCGCGTCTCGACGCCGGGGAGTGGCTTTCCCTCGGCGAGGGTGGCGAGTGGGTCGTGTCGCCGCCTTTCGGCGAGGAGCTCATCGCCGTCATCGCGTCGCCGGTTCCGCTGTTCGCAGACATCCGGCAGAACCACGAATCCGATGGCGACTACCTGGCGGCGCTGGACGAGCGCTTGAAGGCGGACAGCACCGGCACCGAGGGCCGGCCGGTGACCGCGGACTTCGTGTTCATCACGACCAAGCCCAGGGAGAAGTAGGCCGCCGCGCGGCCGGTTGGTTCATGCCCCTCGAGTGTATCGATCTCGGCCACGAGGAAAGCGCGGAGATTCTCGGTGACCAGGTCGATCGCCGCCACGCGTGGCTCGCCGCCGATATCGAAGCCGAAACCTGTGTTGTCGGACTGGACTCGGCGGCGCGGGACGAGCTGCTGCGGATCACCGAGCAGATGCGCGCCGAGCCTCTGCCGGTTCTGCTGCGCGGACCCGAGCAGTTCCTCATACCCGCGTTGCGGGACTTCATGGAACGGGCGAGGGGTTTGCTCGACGAGCGTCCGGGTATCGCCGTCATCGATCGCCTGCCCCTGGACGCCATGGACGAGAACGAAGCGGTCGCCTTGTTCTGGGTCCTCGGGAAGCTGCTCGGCAGGCCCGTAGCCCAGAAGTGGGACGGCACCGTGCTCTACGACGTCATGGACAAGGGACAGCAGTACTCGTACGGAGTGCGGGGTTCTTACACGAACGTGGAGCTCCTGTTCCATACCGACAACGCGTTCGCCGTGCTGCCGCCGGACTACGTGGCGCTGCTGTGCATCCGGCCGGCGATCGAGGGTGGGGTCAGCCGATTCTGCAGCATAAGCGCCGTGCACAACCGGATGCTCGAGGACTACCCGGACGAGCTCGAGCGTCTCTACCGGTGCGTGCTGTGGGATCGGCAGGCCGAGCACGCCGACGGGGCGCCGAAGGTTACCAAGGCGCCGGTGTTCCGGTTCCACGAGGGTGAGCTGTCGGCGCGCCTGAACGTGAGCCTCATCAGGAAAGGCTACGACGTGGCCGGGGTGGAGATGGACAGCGAGACCCGGGATGCGGTGGCGGCGTTGGAAGAAGTCGCGAACGGGCCCGAGCTATGGTTCGAGCTGCCCATCGAACGCGGACAGCTTCAATTCCTGAACAACCGCACCATCGCCCATTACCGCAGCGAGTTCAAAGACGACGAGAATCCCGCCCGTAAACGCCACCTGGTACGCACCTGGCACCGCGAGCAGGGCCTCCCCACCTACGACGGATGAGAAAAAAAAAGCCGGAGCGAGTCGCCTCGCTCCGGCATAGTGGGGAGAGACTTAGTTAACCAGAATTCTTTCCAGGCGATCCATGTCGTTTATGACGACCCACTGACCGCCACCGTCCTCGACGCGGTTCTGCCAGTTCTCGAGGCGTGACAGGTACTCGCGCGGGTCGCGGTTGTCGCTGCGCAGCTTGGTGACGTTGAGCGCGACGACGTTGAAACCCTGAAGCTGCAGCGGGATGTCCCGCACGAAGCCTTTGGGAAGATCTTCCTTGAGATCCGAGTAGATCAGGATCTCCTTCACGCCGGGCTCCTTCTCGTTCAAGTACTCGATGGCCTGCAGCACACCGCCGGTGATGTCGGTGTGCGACGCGGGCTTCACGCCCTTGACGAACTTGTCGATCTTTTCACGGAACTTGCGCTTCTGCTGATTGGCGGCACTCGGCCGCGTGTCGAAGGTCATCTTGGCGATGATGTCCTTCTCGCTGAAGCTTCCGGTGTCGATACGGGCGACGGCGAAGGAGTCGCCGGGCTCGAGCTTCACCAGGATGACGTTGATCAGCTGCACCGCTTCGTTGAGCTCCTTCGTGTAGGTGCCCGACGTGTCCATCAGGAGATAGACGCCGCGGTTCTGCGGCCCCACTTCCTGCGTGCAACCCGAAAGAAGGGCGGCCAGCAGGGTCGTGACGGATACTAAGAATGTTGCGCGTTTCATCAGAATGACTCCCTCATGGCAACCGTTCCTCCGGACACGTCGCCCTCGCTCATGAGGTCGTCCAGATCGGGGTCGCCGTTCTTGGCAGCTTTCTCCTTCACTTCGTTTCCGGAGCGTGACTTGACCAGGTGCTCGATCCAAAGCGGGACGAATGCGAGCAGGTCGTAGAATCCGCGGAGCATGCTGCCGATCTGCAGGAAGATGTTGCCGAGCAGCCGGAGCACGTAGGCGAGGGCGCGCAGGATGATGACACCGAGCAGCCCGAGCACCGTGCGGGTGGAATGCACCAGCGTCTCCAAGGGGATGGCGACGAACACGAGCGCGAACGGCAGGATGAAGCCCATGCCCATCTGCGCCGCCGTCGTGATCCAGGCGAACTCCGCGACCGAGACGCCCACCTCGTCACCGCGCAGGAGCGCGCTGGTGGCGAGCTCGTCCTGGAGCAGCATCTCGCGCATGAAGGCGAGTCCTGCTTCTACGCTCGCGAGGGTGAACAGTAAGCCGAACGTGATCCACACCATGCGGATACGGGTCGTATCCTTGAGTGCCCCGATCACCGGGAAGAGGCGCGTGATGCGCAGCGATTCCATGAGGAACAGTCCCATGGAGATCTCCACCAGGATGATCACGAGCGCCGCGATGTCGGCGGTCTTGAATCCCGCGGTCAGGTACTGGCCGCCGACCATCTCCGCCATCGGGCGTGCGATGAGCGTGAAGTTGATGGCAGCACCGCCGACGGCGATGGCTACCACGAAGGCCGAAATGAAGAACTGACTGAGTGCCGATGACGAGAGAATCCGCACGGACCGATCTGTCTGATTCAAGACATCGCGGTATTCGCTGATGTTGCGGCTGATGATCTCGGCGCGCTCGAGCAGGCTGGTGACGTGCTTGTCCACCTCTTCGAGCGTGCGCTGCACGCCGCGCCAGTGGGGCATCAGGCCCTTGAGAAGGTTGTGGCGGGTCGCGCTCGCGTTGCGATACTCGACGAGCGCCTTCTCGTGCGCCTTCTGCATGGATTTGTTGATCTCTTCGAGGATGTCCACGACCATCGGATCGCTCTTGGCCGGGATCTTGGCGACGGCTTCGACCGCTTTGGTCCAGGAAAGCGGAGACGGCGGGACTTCGGCGCTCTCTTTGTACTCCGCCTCGACGGCGGCAAGCACCTCGCTGATCTTTCTGTGAAGGGAAGGATACTCCGCCAGGTCGCGCCGTACGGTTGCGTCCATGCGCTCGATCTCGCGCTCGATGACGCGCTCAGCCGCTTCTCTTCCGTAGCCGAGCAACACTTCGCGGTTGCGAACGGCCAGGCGCTTCTCGGCGTGCAGAACTGAGCGCGACGAGAGGCGGAACGCGGTGTGCAGCACGCGGCATAATGAGGAGATCGCGTGGTGGGCCGGCGTGCGCGCGATGTACAGCAGTACTGTCAACGCGACGAACCAGATCAGTGCCGAGCTGACCGGATCCCCCGTGATCATGAGGCTTGAAAACGACATGGGTTTTCTCCGTTTTGCTTTGAGATTCTGGCTACTGCCAGGCGGGGTTCAGGCAGCCGATCCTTGGATCAAGAAATCATCCTAGACGCGCCCCCCGGGGGCGACTGCCAACCGGTTCACAAATACGTTTATGTCCTCGATTCGGGGTGCCGTGGATTGCCAACTGTCGCAGGATCCGTAGAACCAATTGTTGTAAGCCGGGCTTCTAGTTTGTCGGCACGAACGCCCGGTCACTTAATGAGAACGAAAACTGTACTCGATAGTCTTGGCGGGGAGGGGGCGGGAAGATGGCAATCTGAAGGCAATGCCCTACCGGTTGGGCCGAGCGGAGGGAAGCCAAACCTACGGGGTCGGGGCGAACCATGGGTGGGAGGGCCGTATCTCCAAACGCCCACTCCGGGCCATTGTTGCCCGAGTTTTCGAGATCGATGATCATCGCACTCCGGGACTCGGCAATTCATGGGGGTGGGTTGGAAACATGCGTGACGCATCGCACCGGGCATCCAGCCTGAGTTGCTGGCGGGGAGACGTAGATCCGCGGCCTCTGACAGGCGGTATTACGAACCAAAACTTCGTCGTCGAGGACGGCGGCCGGCGCTACTTCGTGCGCATTGGCGACGACATCCCCATCCACGGGGTGATGCGCTTCAACGAGCTGGCCGCGAGCCGCGCGGCAGCCGCGGCCGGTATCTCGCCGGAGGTCGTCCACCACGAGCCCGGCGCGCTCGTCATGGGCTTCATCGACGGGAAGACCCTGGACGAGGCGGGTGTGCGCGAGCCGGCGAACCTCGAGCGCATCGTGCCATTGATCAAGCGTTGCCACCTCGAGATCCCGAAGAGCCTCCGGGGACCGAGCCTGGTCTTCTGGGTATTCCAGGTCGTCCGGGACTACGCTGGCACTCTGCGCGACGGCGGCAGCCGCTCATTACCTAAACTGCCGAGGTTGTTGCAGATCGCCGAGAGCCTCGAGAACGCCGTGGGTCCGGTGCGGCTCGTCTTCGGGCACAACGATCTGCTCCCGGCGAATTTCATCGACGACGGCGATCGCTTATGGCTCGTGGACTGGGACTACGCGGGATTCAACAGCCCGCTCTTCGATCTGGGCGGGCTCGCGTCGAACAATCAGCTGGACGCAGATCAGGAGGCGTGGGTCTTGAGCGAGTATTTCGGCGAACCCGCCGGTGCATCGCTGCTGCGCCGATACCAGGCTATGAAGTGCGCGTCGCTTCTGCGTGAGACCATGTGGAGCATGGTCTCCGAGATTCACTCGACGCTGGACTTCGACTACGTCGCCTACACGGACGAGAATCTCGCGCGCTTCGAAGACGCGTGGTCCGCCTTCGAAGGCGGCGCGGCGGGGGGCGACTGAGGAACCATGGCGGCGTTCCCCGATCAGGCCCGCGTCGTTGTCGTCGGCGGCGGTATCATCGGCTGCTCCACCGCCTATCATCTCGCGAAGCTCGGGTGTCCCGACGTCCTGCTCATCGAGCGCGCCAAGCTGACGAGCGGCAGCACCCACCACGCCGCGGGACTCGTCGGTCAGCTGCGCACCTCCGCCGGCATCACACAGCTCCTCGGTCACTCCATCGCGCTCTACCGGAGCATCGAGGAGGAGACCGGGCTCGCGACGGGTTGGAAGATGAATGGAGGCCTGCGTCTCGCCTGCACGCGGGAGCGGATGATCGAGATTGAGCGCCAGGCGACCACGGCTCACAGCTTCGGGCTCGAGATGCACATCCTCACGCCCACCGAGGCCCGGGATCTGTGGCCGCTCATGACCATCGAAGATGTGGTCGGCGCGGCCTTCCTGCCCACCGACGGACAGGCAAATCCCTCGGACATCACCCAGGCGCTCGCCAGGGGCGCGCGCATGCACGGGGCGACGCTCGTCGAGGACTGCGCCGCCACCGGAGTCGAGCTCCGGGACGGGCGGGTCGTCGCGGTCGAGACGAGCGCAGGCCGGGTCGCCTGCGAGACCGTCGTCAATTGTTGCGGCCAGTGGGCGCGGGAGTTTGGCGCCCTCGCCGGCGTCAACGTGCCGCTCGTGTCGGTGCAGCACCAGTACATGATCACCGAGGCCATCGAAGGGGTCACGAACGATCTGCCGACACTTCGCGATCCCGATCGCCTCACCTATTACAAGGAGGAGGTCGGCGGCCTCGTCATGGGTGGCTACGAGCCGAACCCCCAGGCCTGGGCTGTGGACGGATTCCCCGAGAATTTTCATTTCACCCTGTTGGAGTCCGACTGGGACCACTTCGAGCAGCTCATGGCCGAGGCGTTGCCCCGTGTGCCCGCGTTGCAGGACGCGGGCGTCAAGCAGCTGCTGAACGGTCCCGAGAGCTTCACGCCCGACGGCAACTTCATCCTTGGCGAGGCGCCGGAGATCGCGGGCTACTACGTTGGCGCGGGCTTCAACGCCTTCGGCATCGCGTCGGGAGGCGGCGCCGGGAAGGCGCTGGCCGAGTGGATACTCGCCGGCGAGCCTCCCTACGATCTGTGGCCCGTGGACATCCGCCGCTTCGGCCGTCCCCACGGGGAGATCGACTGGGTGCGTAGCCGCACCCACGAGATGTACGGCAAGCACTACACCATCGCCTGGCCCTTTGAAGAGAATGAGAGCAGCCGACCCTACCGGCGCTCGCCCCTCTACGAGGACCTGCAGGCCGCCGGCGCCTGTTTCGGCGAGAAGCTCGGCTGGGAGCGCCCCAACTGGTTCGCGCCGGCGGGCGTCGCGCCGCTGGATGCCTACAGCTTCGAACGCCAGAACTGGTTCCTCCACGTGGGGGAGGAGCATCGGGCCGTGCGCGAGCGGGTCGGCGTGTTCGATCAGACCTCGTTTGCCAAGTTCGAGATGCGGGGCAGGGATGCCGAGCGCGCACTCGGCTGGATCTGCGCCAACGACGTGGCCCGGGAGCCCGGCGCTGTCGTCTATACGCAGATGCTCAACTCCCGCGGCGGCATCGAGTGCGATCTCACCGTCGCGCGCTTAGCGGATGATCGCTACTACATCGTTACCGGCACTGGCTTCGCGACCCACGACTTCCACTGGATTCGCACCCACGTGCGGGCGGATCTCGACGCAGTGCTAACCGACGTCACCGACGAGTACAGCGTCATATCGGTGTTCGGTCCGCGCTCCCGGGATCTCTTGTCGTCCATCTCGGACGACGCGCTCGATAACGATGCGTTCCCGTTCGGGAGCGTGCGCGAGATCCGGGTCGCGGGCGCGCCCGCGATCGCCCTTCGCATGACGTACGTGGGTGAGCTCGGATGGGAGCTGCACACGCCGGCGGCATCCGCCCTCGACGTCTACCGCGCCGTGATGGCGGCGGGCGAGGTCCACGGCGTCGCCCCCTGCGGCTACCGGGCCATCGAGAGTCTCCGCCTGGAGAAGGGCTACCGGGCCTGGAGCTCGGATCTGACCCCGGATCATTCTCCGTTGCAGGCCGGGCTCGGCTTCGCCGTGAAGCTCGACACCAATACGCCGTTCCTCGGCCGCGAGGCGCTCGTGGAGCAGCGCCAGCGTGGCATGGCCCGCCGACTCGCGTGCTTCACGACCGAAGACAACGCGATCGTGCTCCTCGGCCGCGAAACCATCTACCGCGACGGCGAGCGCGTTGGCTGGCTCACGAGCGGCGGTTACGGATATAGCGTCGACAAGAGCATCGGCTACGGTTATGTTCGAAACGAGAACGGCGTCGATCGGGAGTATCTCCGCTCCGGCGACTACGAGCTCGAGGTCGCGAGCCGGCGCGTGCCCGCGGCCATCCACTTCGAGCCCTTGTACGATCCGCGCAACGAGCGGATCCGTGCCTGAACACGACCGAGGGGTGTTCCGATGATCATCAGTAAGGCTGTTCCCGTCGCGGTTCTCGGACTCCTGATCGCGATGTCGGGCGCGTCACCATCCATCGCCGCCGCCGAGAACAGCCTGTACTGGCCCGTCTTCGTGTTCCGCACCGGGCCGATCGCCCCGAGCGGCATTCCTTCCGCGAACGCGGCCCGAGACTTCGCGAAGCTCATCAATGCGCGCGACGGCGGCATCAACGGTGTCGGGATTGTCTACGAGGAGTGCGAGACCCAGTACAACACGAAGCTCGGCGTCGAATGCTACGAGAGGGTGAAGGCGAAGGGCGCGGTGATCATCCAGCCGGCGAGCACCGGGCTCACCTATCAGCTGATACCGAAGTCCGCCGTGGACAAGATACCGATCTTGACCATGGGCTATGGCCGCACCGATGCCGCCGACGGCCGCATCTTCGAGTGGGTGTTCAACTTTCCCACCACGTACTGGAGCCAGGCGTCCGCCTTCGTCCGATACGTCGGTCAGGAGGAGGGCGGGCTGGACAAGCTCGCGGACAAATCCCTCGCGCTCCTCTATCACAACAGCGCCTACGGGAAAGAGCCGATCGCAGTGCTGGAGGCTCTGAGCGAGAAGTATGGGTACAAGCTCCACCTGATCGCGGTCGACCATCCCGGACAGGAACAGAAGGCCGCATGGCTGCAGATCCGCCGGCACCGGCCCGACTGGGTGTTCCTGTGGGGCTTCGGCGTCATGAACCAGGTGGCCCTGAAGGAGGCCGCCGCCAGTAACTTCCCCATGAATCGGATGCTCGGCGTGTGGTGGTCGGGCACCGAAAGCGACGTGGTGCCCGCCGGCGACAAGGCTATAGGCTACACGGCGGGAACCTTTCATGCGCCGGGGTCGGACTTCCCCCTCTTCCAGGACATCGTCAAGTACGTCTACGCCGGCGACGTCGAGGAGGCCAGGCGCAATCACTGGGGCGAGGTCCTGTACAACCGGGTCATACTCAACAACGTCTACACGGCAGAGGCGGCGCGCACCGCCATGGCGCGCTGGGGCAACAAGCCTCTAAGCGGAGAGCAGATGCGGTGGGGGCTCGAGAACCTGCATGTCACCGAAGAACGCCTCGACGAGCTCGGTCTGAAGGGATACGCGGCGCCGATGAAGATCACTTGCGCGGATCATGAGAGCGGCGGCTCGGTCATCATCCAGCAGTGGGATGGTAAGCAGTGGGTGCTGATAACCGACTGGATTGAGCCCATGCGCGACGTCGTGCGGCCGATGATCGAGAGATCGGCCGCACAGTACGCGAAGGAAAACGACATCACGCCGCGAGACTGCTCGACGGTGGGCGGCTGAGGGGACGCTTGATGCCAGATCAGTTCGATGACAGCCGTTTCTCGAGCTCTCTTCGCAGCTGATCCGCCGCCGGCCGCGCCTGCTTGAACACTTCCTCTGCCTTGTAGAACTCCAGCATCTGGATGTCGACGATGTCCGGGGCGATGTAGATGTCCGGCGGATTCACGGCGACTTTCTGGCGGAGTATCGACTTCTGCATGATCGAGAATGAGTTGAAGATGGATTCCGAGAGCGACGGGATGAGATCTGCGCTCTCCGTACGGTTCCCCATGACGTCGATTGCGATGGTCAGATCGCAGGTGTCCGAGAGAAGATCGTAGGGGAGCGGATTGACGACACCGCCGTCCACCAGAACCTGCTTGCCGTTGACGACCGGATTGAATATGCCGGGGATGGCCATGCTGGCGTGGACAGCGGATCGGATGTCGCCGCTCTCGAACACAACTTGATCACGCTGCCAGAAGTCCGCGGCGACGACGTTCAGCGGAATCTTCAGTTCCTCGAACCGAGTGACCTGCACGCCTTCCATGAGGTTGTCGAGGAAGGTATCTGCCTTCAGCAGACCGCCATCCTTCCAGTTGATATCGATGAACTGAAACCATTTGAGTACGTCTTTCTTCGTCAGTGCATCGGTAAGGCTGTCGTCTTCGTTCAGGGACATGTTGTCGATGCGCGCCTTGAGGTCCTTCCCGCTCAGTCCCGATGCGTAGAGCACGCCGGCGATCGCGCCGATGCTGGTCCCCGCGACCTTCTCGGGCTTGATCCCGAACTCGTCGATGACCTCCAGCATGAGGGCGTGGCAGAGGCCCTTCGCGCCGCCGCCGCCGAGGGCGATTCCGACCTTCTTCGTCATGCTGACCATGTTACGGGACGTCGCGGCATCGATACCAGCGCGCGCCCGCGGTGGTTATAGTGGCCACCGGAGAAAACAGGCCGAAAGGCGAGGGATGGCAGCATGACAGTTGGCGTTGGCGGATCGACGATGGAGGAAGAGCTGGAAAGAATGTCCTCGATGCGCGAAGGCATCGAGCCCATTTCCACCGAAGAGCGTCACCATCGGGTTGAGAAGGCCCGGCAGCTGATGCGCTCGGAAGGCATCCAGGCCCTCTATCTCGACGCCTCCACGAGCCTCTACTACTTCACGGGCCTGCGCTGCCGCCCGAGCGAGAGGCTCCACGGCGCCGTCATCCCCGCCGAGGGCGACGTGGTCTATCTGTGCCCTGCCTTCGAGGAGGAGAAGACGCGCGTATCTCTCCAGCCGGGCGACGACGTGCGCACCTGGGAGGAGCACGAGGACCCCACGGCACTCGTTGTGGATACCGTGCGGGGCCTCGGTCATGCCCACGGCACCATCGCCGTCGACGAGGCGACGCCCTTCTTCACCTTCGACGGGCTGCGCCGCGCGGGTAACGCCTTCGAATACGTCAATGGCAGTCTGGTGACGGCGAAGTGCCGGATGATCAAGTCGCCGGCCGAGTTAGCCCTCATGCAGCGGGCGAAGGACATCACTCTCGCGGTCCATCAGGCGACCGCGCGTATCCTGGCGGAGGGGATGACCACCACGGAGGTGGCGGAGTTCATCGCGAAGGCCCATACGAGGCTCGGCGTCGACGGGCCGCTGAGCTTCTGCATCGTGCTCTTCGGCGAACCGACCGCCTACCCTCACGGCGTGCCCTATCCCCAGACCCTGAAAGAGGGCGACATGGTGCTCATCGATACGGGCGCGACCATCGATGGCTACCACTCGGACATCACGCGCTCGTATGTCTTCGGCGAGCCGAGCCCGCGCCAGCGGGAGATCTGGGAGCTGGAGAAGCAAGCCCAGGCAGCCGCCTTCGAGGCCGCGCGGCCGGGGGCGACCTGCGAGTCGGTGGACGCGGCGGCCCGGTCGGTCATCGAGGGCGCGGGCTTCGGTCCCGGCTACGCCGTGCCCGGGCTACCCCACCGCACCGGCCACGGCATCGGACTCGACGTGCACGAATGGACCTATCTCGTGAAAGGCAACAAGACGCTCCTCGAGCCCGGCATGTGCTTCTCCAACGAGCCGATGATCTGCATATACGGGGAGTTCGGTGTGCGGCTGGAGGATCACTTCCACGTGACCGAAGACGGAGCCCAGTGGTTCACCCAACCCTGCCATTCGGTGGATGACCCCTTCAAAAATTAGGGTCAGAGACGCATTTCCGAGAAGTCGGCGTCATAGACGCCGACTTCTCGGAAATGCGTCTCTGACCCTAATTTTCGAGGGGGTTGTCGGGGTCGATGCCTTCCATGTAGGGCAGTCGGCGATCGCGGTTCGTCAGCTGGTAGACGAGGCCCAGCCAGTTGTTGAAGAGCGCCTTGCCCGTGTCGGTCCAGGTGTTGTCGAGGCGCGCGACGATCTCCTTTTCAGGGTACTCGGGGATCGCTTCTCCGCGGGACTCCGCGCCCTGCAGGGCATCCTTGTAGATCTCCAGGATGGCCCGCGCGTGGTCGGTGAAGTAGTGCTCCGGGAAAGGCGGATAGTCTTCACGCTCCTTGCGCAGATAGCGGCTGATCTCCCGCTTGTACTCCTTCATGAGGCTGATGATGTCGTACTCGGGGTGGCCCTGTAGGTATGCGAAGCGCAGGCCGTCGGGGCTGACCGCGAGCAGGACGCCCGGCTCCTCGCCGGCAACCAGAACCCGAAGGCCCACGGCCTCCATCTGTTCCCGGGACACGTCGTTGAAGCGCGAGTGACAGGTATCGAAGCGCGTATTGATGCTCGAGACGAGCGGATGCGTGTCGTCGACGACCCGGTGGGAGTAGACGCCCCATTGCTTCTGCGCAAGATGGGTGCGCAGGATGTCATGGTAGTGCATGAATGCGCCGTGGCTCGCGAGACACGAGCACAGCGTCGAGGTCACGTTCTCCCGCGCCCAATCCATGACCGCGGTCATCGGTCCCCAGAAGCGCTCCTTCGTGATGTCGGCTTCCGTGACGTTGGCGCCCGTGATGATGAGCGCGTCCAGGCCCTCGTCCCGGAGATCGCGGAACTCCTCGTAGTACCGGGCGACATGCTCCGCCGCCGAGCCTTCCCGATCCACGCCTTCGATGGTGAATGGATGCACGTAGAACTGTGCGATGCGGTTACAGGATCCGATGAGACGCATGAACTGACGCTCGGTGGCCTCCAGTGCCGCATCGGGCATCATGTTGAGCAGCCCGATGTGCAGCTCGCGCACATCCTGGTGACCGGCCCTGCTGGTATCGAGAATCTCGAGTCCCGCGTCGCGGAGACGCGTAAAGGTCGGCAGGGAGGAGTAGGCGACGAGGGGCACGGCGTCAGGCCTGCTTGACCGAGAGATTCCCGGTGGACGGCTTGTCCAGCGCGTCACCGATCAGCTCGAGGAAGTCCGTCTCATCGCGCACCTTCTCCACGTCCCCGGAGTCGACCGTATAGCCGTGATGATCCGCGAGCGCCTGATAGAGAGGCCGGCGATGTTCCACGAGCTTCGGGAACATCCAGCGCACGAACCTGTCGGGATCGATGTCGTCGATTGCCTCGATGCCCTCGCTCGCCATGTACCCGGCCAGCTTCTCGTCGAGGAAGTGCTCCTGATAGTAGAGGGGCTTCGGCGAATCGATGGCCCGCTGGATCAGCGTGTTCTCCATCTCCTCGTCCGCGCGGATGTACACGATGAGCGTGTTGTCCGCGAGGCTTGCGACTGCCTTGGCGTCGTTCAGCTCGCACACGCTGCCGCCGGCGTCGTTTAGAAAATGGTTGTAGCCGTAAATCTCCCGCGCCTTGGCGATGAAAGATGCGACGTCTTTCATCGCGGCGACTTCCGCCTCGTGGTGCAGGCGCTGGCGTTCCTTGAACTCTTCGAGCGAGAGTCCGCCCTTGTCGCGGTTACCGATCTTCCCGAGGAACGTGGACACCGGCGCCAGATTGTGCACCGTGATGTTGCTGCAGATGTAGATCGAGTCGCTGCGCAGGAGGTCGCGCAGGAAGTCCACCTTCATGGCCTGCTTCTTGATGTTGTCGAGGATGGGCTCTTCCAGGTACTTGGTGCCGATGCGGTAGTCCGCCGAGTAGTGGAACCACTCGGTATTGGGCAACTTGTTGGCGAGCGTGGTCTTGCCGATCCCGGACATGCCGAGCAGCGTGATGGCTCTGTGCTCCCAGTTGCGGAACTCCTTCGGCGTCAGATGCATGTGCTTGCCAGTCCTCGATTCGACCGCCCCGGTTCGCCCGGGCGGCCTGCCGGCGAGCATAGATCATCTGGACCCCATATGGCAGCGGCCATCGAGCCCGGCGGTGAGCTGTGAAACAATAGCTCGCCATGAGCGAGGCCGACCGGGAAAAGTGGGAGCGCCGCTACGCCGCGGGAGAGTACGCATCGCGCACCCATCCGACGCGCCTGCTGGCGGACTGGGTGCCGGCGCTCGGCCATCGCGATGGCGCCCGGGCCCTGGATCTGGCATGCGGGGCCGGGCGTAACGCCGTCTTCCTGGCCACGGAGGGCTACCGGGTCGACGCCATGGACATCTCGACCGTGGCCCTGGAACGGGGCGCCGCCCGCGCACAAGAGCTGGGCGTGGAGGTCGACTGGATCGACGTGGATCTGGACGGTGCCGAGCTCGTGCCCGAGCGCTACGACCTGGTCGTGGTGTCCCGTTACGGCAACCCTGCTCTCACCGGTGCGCTGGCCGCGTCGCTTCGAGTCGGCGGGTACCTCATCTACGAGCAGCATCTCCAGACCGACAGGGAGGTCGGCGGGCCCGGGAGCCAGCGATTCCGCCTGGGGCCGAACGAGTTGCTCGGGATGTTCGCCGGGCTGCGCGTGCTCTACTACCGGGAGGGGCTGATGCAGGATCCGGACGGTCCGCTGATGGCGCTGGCCCAGCTCGTGGCCTGCAGGGGATCGCCGGGTTTCTAGGATCGCCTCAGCTCTTGAAGAGCTGCTCGCCCTGCTCGTCGATGATCTTCCTCGCTTTCATCACGGAGTACTCGACGGCCTCGTCCTCGGACATCAGCATGTCGGCCCGGATGAACCGCTCGCTGCGCACGTCTGCGCCGCTCCCCATGCTGATGACACCTTCGGTGGTCCAACCGCCGGTCACCTGGCGGGGTGTCGGCACGATACTGAAGCCCTTGTAGTCGACCGCGTCGTGCTGTGCCGGCTCCTTGTCGCCGCCTCCGCCGAGGCCACGCAGGAATTTCATGATCATGTTGCGTCCTCCAGGTTATTGAGGCCTTCGCGCACATAGCGGATGTGCAGCCGCAGCTGATAGAGCTCCTCGGCGTAGGCCCACGGGATCTTGACCTTCCTGACCTCGTCGTCGATGCGGTCGAGCTCCGCGTGACGCTCGGGCACGTCGTTGTCGTGCACACCGTCTTGAATGTGCGCCTCGATCTTCCGCAGCTCTTTGTACCAACGATACACCCGGCGGCGGACGCGCCACTTGTAAAGCGGCGGCATGATACGCGTCAGCGGGATGATGATGGCAATCAGGGGCAGCAGCATGAGCGCCAGGCGATCGATGAGAGTGGCTGCCCAGAAGGGCAGGGTGCGGCGCAGGAAGGGTGGGCCTGAGGTGAAATAGCGCCGCGCCTCGTCGCTCAGAGGGAACACCAGATAGCTCGGCGAAGGAAAGGTACCGGGTGACTCGAACAAGCCGCCCCCGCCGTGCACCTCGTGGGCCGCCTCCAGCAGCAGATCCACGAGCGCCGGGTGGAGATCCTCCTCGGCGACCAGGTTGGCCGTCGGGGCGAGAAGCGTCATGGCCTCCGGGGGAATATTGCCGCGCAGATCGACGGCGCCCTCCGGCAGGGTGAGGATCGACAGGTAGCGATGCCTTCGCGTAAAGGCCTCGGCGCGGTCGAAGCCCACGAGTGATATCCCGTCGGTGCGCAGGAGCTTCTGGACGAGATCGGACGAAGGCGACGCCACCAACGCGACGACATCCAGGTGACCGTCGCGCAGCGCGTCGACAGCCGCTTCCCCCGTTAGATCCGAAATCGACATATCAGTCAGGTCGAGTCCGGTGTCGCGCAGCAGTTCGATCGTCAGCGCCCGTGTGCCGCTGCCTTCCGGACCCATCGAAACACGTTTTCCCTGCAGATCGCCCGCCCGCGTGAACGGGACGTTCCCGCTCAGGAAAATCCACAGTGGTTCGAAGTAGAGACTCGCGAGCGACCGAAGCGTGTCGCGGTCGTCGTGTCCGCCCGTGCCGCCCTGCACGAACGCCACGTCCACCTCGGCATCGGGCGACTGCAGGAGCTCGATGTTCTCCACCGAGCCGTTGGTCTGCAGGATGTCGAGCGTGACGCCGTCCCGGGCCAGGATCTCACGGTAGCGCTGCGCGTAGGCGTAGTAGGCGCCGTTCGGCCCCCCCGTCGCGATGGTGATGCGCTTCGGCGGCGCCGGGTCGACGAACTGGTAGGTGATGAAGAGCGCGATGGCGGCCAGCAGCACCGCCGGACCGAAAATCCAGAGGAGCTCCATGTGTCCGTCTTCGTCGCGGAATTTCAGCATGTCGGGTTCATTCGGGTCAGCGTGTCGACTGTCTGTTTACACCGCCGTGTAGCCGCCGTCCACGGTCCAGACGGCGCCGGTGACGAAGGAAG
>CBDTYP010000008.1:0-23733 GCA_965364645.1 uncultured Gammaproteobacteria bacterium
CGCCGGCGGTGGCCCGCGCGGCCATGGACAGCGGCGTGGCCACGCGGCCGATCGAAGATTTTGACGCCTACAAGCAGAAACTGACGGCCTTCGTGTACCAGTCGGGACTCGTGATGAAGCCGATCTTCGACGCGGCGCGCCGGGCCCCGGTGCGCCTCGTGTACGCGGAGGGCGAGGAGCGCCGTGTGCTCCAGGCTGCACAGCAGATCATCGACGAGAAGCTGGCCGATCCCGTGCTGGTCGGTCGGCGTAACGTGATCGAGATGCGCATCAAGCAGCTCGGCCTGCGCATGCGGCCTGACGAGGACTTCGAGCTCGTCAACATCCACAAGGACAAGCGCTTCCGCGAGTACTGGAGCGAGTACCACGCTCTGACCGGCAGGCGCGGCACCTCGCCGGAGGAGGCGAAGTCCGTCGTCCGCACGCAACAGACCGCGGTTGCGGCATTGATGGTGCACCGGGGAGAGGCGGGGGCCATGCTGTGCGGCACCGTGGGGCGTTTCCACGACCACCTGCAGCGCGTGGACGAGATAATCGGCAAGGCGCCCGGGATCCGTGCCTTCTCGACTCTCATCGGACTGATACTGCCGAGCGGCACGTTCTTCATCTGCGACACCCACGTCACACCGGATCCGAGCGCGGAAGAGATCGCGGAGCTGACCGTCCTCGCGGCGGACGAGGTGCGCTGCTTCGGCATCCTGCCGAAGGTCGCGCTGCTCTCGCGATCCAACTTCGGCACCAGGAATACACCGTCTGCGGTGAAGATGCGGGGTGCTCTGGAGGTTCTCCGCGCGAACGCGCCGGATCTGGAGGTGGACGGCGAGATGCACGCGGACGCGGCGCTGTCGGAGTCCATCCGCGAGGCGATTCTGCCGAATTCCCGGCTCAGCGGTAAGGCGAACCTACTGGTGATGCCCAACGTGGATGCCGCGAACATCGCCTACAATCTGCTCAAGATGTTGGGCGGCGGCGTAGCGGTCGGACCTATCCTCGTGGGAGCTGCCCAGTCGGTGCACGTGCTCACCCAGTCGGCGACAGTTCGCGGCCTCGTCAACATGAGTGCGCTGGCGGTGGCGCGCGCCAGCGTTACCAGTAAGGACTGATAGGAATGCCGGATATCTACTATCTGGCCTATGGTTCGAACATGTTGCCGCGCCGTATCGAGCTGCGTCTCGGTCGGTGCCGGGCGATCGGAATGGCGTCCCTCGCCGAGTACTCCCTGCGATTTCACAAGCGCGGCCGTGACGGATCCGGAAAGTGCGATGCATTCCACACCGGCGATCCGAGCGATGTCCTGTACGGCGTCGTCTATGCTTTGAACGAGGCGCAACGGGAAATGCTCGACGACTTCGAAGGACCGGGTTATGTCTCGCGAGATGTAAGCGTTCGAGCGCGCCCGGGTGTGCTCACTGCGTATGCCTACGTGGCGAAGGCGGCCCACGTGGATTTGGACCTTCTGCCCTTTCACTGGTACAAGTCAATCGTCGAGGCGGGCGCCCGTGCGCACAACCTGCCGGCGCACTATGTCGAGAGCATCTACGCGACCGGCGCCCTCGCCGATCCGGATGCAGACAGACACTCCCACCATGTCGCGATGATCGACTCGGGCCCCACCGGCACGGTGCGCAGTTGATCGTGCCGCGGCGTCTGGCCTGCCTCGCCGTGCTCGGCGCTCTGGCGTTGGCCGGTTGCGAGACGACGGGGGAGGGCGCGAGCCTCTGCCCCGACGCGCCGCAGGGAATTCCACTCGACCCCGACGGCTGCCCGCTCTACAGCGACGCCGACGCGGTTCCTGACTACGAGGACCAGTGTCCCGGCACGGCACCGGGGGTCCCGGTGAATTCCGACGGGTGTCCCGTCGATGCCGATGCGGACGCCGATGGGGTCGCGGGCCTCGAGGACGCGTGTCCGGGCACGCCGTCCGGCGCTGGGGTGGACGCGCGCGGTTGTTCCCTGTCGGGCGAGCCCATGGCGATCGTCACCAACATCAACTTCGATTTCGATCGCACGGAAGTGCGCGGTGACGTTAAGCATCGGCTCTCGCGGGTCATACAGCTATTGAGGGAGATGCCCGACATCGACGTGGTGGTCATCGGCTACACCGATGATGTGGGTTCGAAGGAATACAATCTCGAGCTGTCCCTGCGCCGCGCCGAGTCCGTGCGCGACTACATGGTTACCCAGGGTATCGAGCGACAGCGCTTGAGTGTCTCCGGTCGCGGCATGGCGGATCCTTTCGTGTCCAACTCCACGCCCGAAGGCCGCGCGGTCAACCGGCGAGTCGAGTTCGTCGTCAGGTAACCGGCGCTTCGTCAGATACTGGTGTGATCCAGGTATCTGGGCGGCAACGAGGTGCCGTGGGAGGAGATATCCGTCAGTCTGATCTGGCGTACCCCGTCGCTTTCCACGATCAGGTGCTTGCGCGACACGTCCCGGAGGTTTGCGTCCATGATGATGTCGTTGGTGGCGTCGCGGCCGACCACGTTGCGCCCCACGCGAAGCTCCGAATCGTGTCCGTTCTGATCCACGAACGTCAGTCTGTCTCGCATGAGGATGCGGCACTGATGATTAGCGAGCAGGAGATCGATGGCACGATTCTCTTCCAGGTCGACCTCGACAGTCTCTCCCTTCGGGAGTCGGCTGAAGGATGCATCGTCGAGCTCGAGATCCGAAGCGCCGTTCAGATTCAACAGCATGGTCTCGCGGAAACGCGCCGTCGGTCGATGCACCGGTGTTCCGTTGGATGGGCGGGCCTCGGCGGATTCGCGGGGCTGCCTGTTCGAGTAAAGACTCTTCACGACTTCCTGGCGTGACGTGAGGTACTGCATGTACTTCACGAGCGCAATCTTCTTGTAGGTCTCTGCAATACCAGTCGCGTCGTTGAGTGCGCCGATGATGGACCGCCAGTTGTGGTCCTGGGAAATGATGGACGGCTCCATGGTCTTCAGCAGGGGGCTGACGGTGGTAATGTCCTCCAGCGTGCCGGACAGTGCCTCGTTGAAACGCTGCTCCACGGCGCGGATCGCTTCAGCCTCGCGCAGCAATTCCTCGTCGCTCAGGCGGGACAGGGCGGCAATCTTCGACGCGGGCAGGCTCGCACGGCCGCTCAGCGCGAACTCGAAATCCTGAGGGCTGTGAAATATCAGGCTCTCGCCGTCGATACTGATATCGAGAACGTCGTTGGGCGTCTTCCTGAACATTGTCTCGACGTCGGCGTAGCGAATTGGGAATGAAATTCTACGGGTTGCGAGCGTCCGCGCCCAGAAAAAGGAGGAAAAATTGTGATGGAGTTCACAATCGAAGCCGCCCCGATCCCGCCCCGATCCCGCTTGGGCGGCCTTCGAGTGGTCCTCAGGCTGAGATTCTTCCCTGGGAAGTATCGGGGGCCGAGTCGGGATCGGCAGGATTGGCGTTGCGCCTTTCGAATGCCCGGGGCGGGAAATCGTCCACGGTGATGGCATCGTAGCGGGCGGCATCCGCCGCGCGCAGACGGGCCGCCTCGCCATCGTCGATGATGGCCCGGGCGAGGGCTTCTTCGATCTGCCCGTCCGGGGTCTCGGCCTCGATCAGCCCGGAGCGCACCGCCCGCTGCACCCGGCGCATAACGGACTCGACGCCTACAGCCATCACCAGGGCGTGTTCGACGCGGCCGACGGGATCGTGCTCCGTACCGATGTAGATCCCGTCGGTCAGGCGATCCCGAGCCGGCCCGGGGCGCATCATGAGGCGCGCGACCCGCCGGTCGTTGGCGTCGTTGGGTGAGTCGTAGCGCATGCCGAGCGGGAAGACGAGCGCGCGGAGAAATATCGCGAGCCATCGGTTGGGAAGGTTCTTGAAGAGCTCGTCGAATGCGATCTGACTGCGATAGAGAGATTCGCGGCAGGCCCAGTGCAGCAACGGCCGGTCCGCGTCCTGGCGCCCCTGGTCCTCGAAGCGCTTAAGCGCCGCCGATGCGAGATACAGATAACTGAGCACGTCGCCGAGCCGGGCGGACAATCGCTCCAGGCGCTTGAGGCGTCCCCCGAGGGACATCATCACTACATCCGCGCAGAGCGCGAGCGCCGCGCTGGTGCGTGTCAGCTGGCGATAGTAGTGGGCGACGATGCCCGTGCCCGGAGTGCGCACCCAGCGCGCGCCGGTCAGACCGAATACCAGATTGCGCGCGACGTTGCTGAGCGCGAACCCGACATGGGAGAAGAGCGCTGCGTCGAAGTCCCGCAGTCCCCGCTGTCGATCTTCATCGGCAGCCGCCTGCATCTCGGTGAAGATGTAAGGGTGGCATCGGATCGCCCCCTGACCGAAGACGATCAGGCTGCGCGTGAGAATGTTCGCGCCCTCTACGGTGATGGCGACGGGCACGCCCTGATAGCCGCGGGCGAGATAATTCCGCGGCCCCATGCAGATGCCCCGACCGCCGTGTATGTCCATGGCGTCATTCAGCACCTGGCGCATGCGCTCGGTCAGCTGATACTTGACGATCGCCGAGACGACCGCGGGCTTCTCGCCCTCGTCGAGCGCCATCAGCGTCATCGTGCGTGCCGCGTCCATGATGTAGGTGTTGCCGCCGATCCGGGCGAGCGCCTCCTGCACGCCCTCGAACTGGCCGATGGGGATCCTGAACTGGCGCCGAATGCCCGCATACGCGCCGGTCGCCCGGCTCGCGACCTTCCCGGATCCGGTCGCGAGCGCCGGCAGCGAGATGGATCGTCCCGCGGCCAACGACTCCATCAGCATCCGCCATCCCTGTCCGGCCATCTCCGCGCCGCCGATGATCCAGTCCACGGGGATCAGCACGTCTTCGCCCCGGGTCGGGCCGTTCAGGAATGCCTGATTCATCGGCAGGTGGCGATTGCCGATCGTGATTCCCGGCGTGTCCGTGGGAATCAGCGCAACGGTGATGCCGCGGTGCTCGTCGCCGCCGAGCAGACCGTCCGGGTCGTCGAGCTTGAACGCGAGCCCGAGCAGCGTCGCCACCGGCGCGAGGGTGATGTAGCGCTTGTTCCAGTTCAACCGGATCGCCAGCACATCGCTCTCGCCGCCGATGTCGGCCCGGCAGACGACGCCGAGGTCCGGAATGGCGCTCGCGTCGCTGCCGGCCTCGGGGCCGGTGAGTGCGAAGCATGGGACGTCTTCGCCGCTCGCGAGGCGCGGCAGGTAGTGGTCCTTCTGTGCCTCCGTGCCGTAGTGCAGCAGCAGCTCGGCGGGCCCGAGGGAGTTCGGCACCATCACCGTCACCGCAGCGCTGCCGCTGCGGGTCGTCAGCTTGGTCACGACCTCCGAGTGCGCGAGAGCGGAGAAGCCGAGCCCGCCGTAACGCTCCGGGATGATCATGCCGAAGAATCCCTTCTCCTTGATGAACTGCCACGCCTCCGGCGGCAGGTCTTGAAGCTCCTGGGTGATCACCCAGTCGTCGAGCATCGCGCACAGTGCTTCGACGGGGCCGTCGAGAAAGGATCGCTCCTCGTCGCTCAGGCGCGGTATTGGCACGGACAACAGACGCTGCCAGTCCGGCCGGCCGCTGAAGAGCTCCCCATCCCACCACACGGTGCCCGCGTCGATGGCCTCGCGTTCGGTGTCGGACATGCGCGGCAACAGCCTGCGGAATGCCCGCAGGATGTGGCGCGTGATCAACCCGCGGCGCAGGGGTCGAAGGTTGAACACCAGCGCGAGGACGATATACAGGATCCAAAAGACAATGAGCGTCGCTGTGCCCGCGGCGGAGGCGGCAGTTGGTATCGCCAGCAAGAGAGCGCCCGCCGCGGTCCAGATCCACAGCGGGGCCCGCACGTATGCGAGGCCAACGCCCAGACAAACGAGCAGTGAGAAGGTCAGCAGTGTCATTCCCCGTCGCCGCCGAGCAACGGTCCGGGTACGAAAGTCCCGTGGGTGGACAAATCCGTAAGCCCCAGCTTGCCGCCGTCGCCGATATCCACCATGAGATGCTTGCGAGATACATCCCGGTACCAGCCACCGACCACGACGTCGTTGCCCGGGTGCCTGCCGATGACGTTGACGCCGGGCTTCAATGGATAGTTGACGCCATTGTCGTCGGTGAGCCGGGGATCGTTGGCGGTGAACAGCTGGAACTTGTGCCGCGAGAGCAGGACCGAGATCTCGCCGTCGCCTGGAGTTTTGATTGCCACCGTCTCGCCCCGGGGCAAGCGCTCGAAAGGAGCCTGGGAGGATCCCGTGTCGGGGTCCGAGTCCTCGTCCATGATGAGGGTGGACTTGGCGCCGCCGTTGGCGGCGGGCTCCTGCCCGGCCAGAGGTTCCTGTCCGCCGAAGCGTTGCGCGTAGATGCCCTTGACGACGTCCCGCCGCGCGGCGAGATACTGCATGTACTTGACCAATGCCAGGTGCTTGTACTCATCGAAGCCGTGGCCCTCATTGACGAGCGCCGCCATGATGGCCCGCCAGTGGTTGTCCTCCGAAATGAGATTGCCGTCGACTTCCCGCAGTAGCGAGCCTACTGCGCCGGGATCCTTGAGCGCGTCGGCGAGAAGGTCGACGAAGCGGCGTTCCACATCGCGGATACCGGTCGCCTCGCGACGCAGCTCGTTGGGGGTCAGCTGCATGAGGTCGGTGACGCTGTCGGCGGCGATCTGCGTGCGCCCCGACAGACTGAAGGCGAAATCATCCAGGCTCGCGAAGCTGATCGTCCGCCCTTCCAGTTCGAATTTGAGTGGTCCGCTGCTCATGACGAATCAGTCCGTTACCCCGACGGCGCTTCCGCCATCCCCGGTCGACCGTCCTCCGCCGGCGCGCACCGGAAAACAGCTGGTAACCAATTAATTCTATATCGTAAACGTCTACGGGATGGGAATTTTCCCTTCCCCGGGGGAGCGCCGCTCCGCCTTGCGTTGGTGACCCCCCAGGGGGACAATGCCGCGAATTCTACGCTGCGCTGCCGCATTCCGGCGGCGTGAATTCTCCTGACCGGAGGCCCTGGTAAATCTCCACGGAAATCTCCACCGCAACGGGAAATGGCATGTCCGGTAGCCCCGGGGCACAGCCTGGCCGGGTTCCATTCGCCCTCGTCCTTGTCCTCGCCATCCTCGTGGTGGCGCTCCCCGGCAATGGACGCGCCGCCATCGATCTCATGGCCAAGGTCAATGTCGAGCTCGTGGCCCGGCCGGCGGCGGCGTCCGGGGCCGATCAGGATTTCACGGTCCGTGACGGCGGCGTGCTTCGATCCGGCGACGGCGTTCAGCTCCGTCTCCGGGCCGATGCCGATGCCTACATCTATGTCATCGCCTACGGCAGCAGCGGTTCGGCCATGCTCCTGCACCCGTTCTCGGAGAAGCCCGGTGACGCGTTGATTCGACAGGGGCAGGCGGAAGTCGTGCCGGAGTCGGGGGTGTTTCTGCCCCTGGACGATCATGAAGGCCGGGAGACGCTGTTCACGATCGTCTCCGAGGCGCCCCTCGACGACATCGCCGACCTGCTTCCCCTACTCGAGACCGACGGCGGTGACCTGAACGCCGCCACCAACACCATCCGGGTGGCCTATCCCCATGCAAGGCGCCTGTCGTTCAAGCACATCGGCGCTCGTCCCCTCGTGGGCGTCGCCGCGACGACTCCGCGGACCTCCCCGACCCAATCATCGCCGGGCGCCGCCGGTACCGGTGCCGGGACGGGGACCGACTCCCAGGGTCCGTCGGCTCCGGCAGGAGGCGGCTGGTCGGTGTCCTCGAGCCAGGGCTTCGGTAGCACCGAAGCGGCTGCGTCGGCGACGCCGGCCGAGCCGGCATCCGGCGCAAGCGCGGCCGCCGCCGCGGCCGCCGCGAGTGCCGCCCCATCGACGCGCGACGGCGCGCCGGAGCCCGCCGCGGCCGCGGAGCCCGAACCCGGTGACGCCGACCAGGTGTCACCGGCGCTGCGCAAGGCCAGGGAGGCCGCGGGGATCGAGGAGGATCAGTTCCGCGGGATCATGGCCGCGCTCCCGGGCAGCGAGCAGGTCGCGGTGCCCAAGTCGTTCCGCAAGCCGGCGGCGGAGCAGGGCGTGCTGAGCGCGGAAGGCAGCCGCATCCGCGCGCTGGACAGCGTCCAGCTCGAATCGCAACAGGGTTGGCCGCGGGACGACGCCGAAGCGCCGACTAAACTTCAGAACTAGCTACCGAAAGAAAGGGCCCGGGTGTGAGCGAAACACGCATAATCAAGAAGTACCCCAATCGCCGTCTCTACGACACGGAAGTCAGCAGCTACATCACGTTGGAAGACGTGCGGCTGCTGGTGCTGCAGAACGTTGATTTCTGCGTGCAGGAGGCCAAGAGCAAGAAGGACATTACCCGCAGCATCCTGCTGCAGATCATCCTCGAGCGGGAGGAGGATGGGGAGCCTATCTTCAGCGAACCGGTGCTGAAGGAGATCATCCGGTTCTACGGGGACTCTCTCCAGGGGATGATGACCAGCTACCTGGAGAAGAGTCTCCAGCTGTTCGTGGAGCAGCAGGACAAATGGCGCGGCAGCGTGGCGAACGTCATGGTCGGCGATCCCCTGGCCATCATGCGGGATGTCGCCGAGCAGAACCTCGCCTTGTGGAAGGACATGCAGGAGAGCTTCCTCGGCGGCGCCATGCCCGGGGGCACTTCCGGCTCCCGCAAGGACAAGGACACCGGCTCCAAGTCCTGAATCCCCGGGGGATCCGGCGCCGCCCCGGCGCTGGGAACCAAGTGTGTGTTGACAGGGGTTCCGCTCCTGCCTACCATTCTTCATCATGTGCTGCGCTGCAGCAATCCGCACTTCGCGCGCCGCCGTCGGGCGGCATTCCGCACCGAAAAGGGGAGACCCATGACGAAACGAGTGGCACTCATCACCGGCGGGGCAGGAGAACTCGGCCGTGCCATCTGCGAACGCCTGGCCAGCCAGGGCTGCCGGATTGTGGCCATGGACATCAGCGTCGGCAACGGTACCGGCGAGTGGAAAGAGCGCATGGATGCCGAGGGACACGATCTGAACCTGGTGCAGGGAGACGTCACCTGCTTCGACTCCTGCGCTACCACCGTCAGCCAGGTGGAGGACAGCGTCGGTCCGGTGGACATCCTGGTCAACTGCGCCGGCATCACCCGGGACGCACGGCTCTCGAACATGGACCCGGACGCCTGGAACGCGGTGCTCACCACGAATCTCGACAGTGTCTTCAACATCACCCGTCAGGTGGTCAACGGCATGACCCAGCGAGGATTCGGACGGATCATCAATATCTCGTCCCTGAACGGTGAGAAGGGCCAGTTCGGCCAGACCAACTACTCGGCAGCCAAGGCCGGCATGCACGGGTTCACCATGGCCCTGGCCCAGGAGGTGGCCCGCAAGGGGGTGACCGTGAACACCGTCTCCCCGGGCTACATGGACACCAGGATGGTGCAGGCCGTACCCGAGGAGATCCGGGAGCAGATCCTGGAGCAGATTCCCCTCGGGCGCTTCGGCAAGACGGCGGAGATCGGCGCGGTTGTGGGCTTCCTGGCCTCCGAGGATGCCTCCTACGTCACCGGGGCGAATTTCAGCGTCAACGGCGGCCACCACATGCACTGAGGCCCGCCGGACGTTCCGGAATCCTTGACTTTCCCTCCCTGGGACCCTATATTGCACTGCAACAATGTTGCATTGCACCATACGTGCTGAACCGATAATCGAACCTGGAGAACGACAGTCATGCAGAACGACATCGTGAAGAACATGGAAATGCTGAACAAGGCGGCCATCGAGTCCGCCAAGCGCCTGGGTGACATCAACATGCGCACCCTGGAGAAGCTTGCCCAGCGCAACCTCGAGGCGACCGCCGACTACCTGGAAGGTGGCGTGCGCCAGATGAAGCTCATCGGCGAGACCAAGGACGTCCAGGCCGCGGTCCAGGAGCAGTCCAAGCTGGCCACGGAGCTCAACGAGAAGTTCGTCGAGCACGCCAAGAAGACCGCCGCGGTCCTGACCGAGGTGAAGGGTGAGCTCACGGAGTGGGCCGAGGACGGCATGAAGGCCGCCGGCGCACCCCTGAACGGCAAGAAGAAAGCCGCTTAAGGGCGACTGCGCATCCGAACAAACCCCCGGCCCGCCCCGTGCGGCCCGGGGGTTTTTTACGTCACTCCGCCAGGCTCACCTTGTAGTTGCCCCGCTCCTGGTCGTGGTCGACCTTCAGCAGTCCCATGTCGGCGACCGCCTCCAGCATGTCCGAGAACGACCGGTAGCCGTAGTAAGTCTCGTTGAAGCCGGGGTACATGCGACGCATGGTCTGCTTAACGAGCGATCCCCACAGCGGATCATAATCTCCCTCCAGCGAACGCACGATCTCGAGCAAGCGCTCAGCTGCCTCCTGCTTCTTATCCGTGGTCTTCTTGCCCTTCTTCTTCAAGGGGCGCCGCTTCTTCGCCGCGGCCATCAGATCGTCGTAGTAAATGAACTCGTCGCAATTGGAGATGAGGAGATTGGAGGTCGAGCTCTTCACGCCGCAACCGATGACCCGCTTCTCGTTCTCCTTGAGCTTCGACACGAGCGGCGAGAAGTCGCTGTCCCCGGAGAGCAGGGCGAAGAAGTCGATGTGCTGTTTCGAATAACAGAGATCCATGGCATCCACGACCATGTGAATGTCGGCACTGTTCTTCCCGCTCACCTTGCTGCGCGGGATGTCGACCATCTCGATGCCGTTGGCGTGGAACTCACGCACCGCGCTGCGATAGTTGCTCCAGTCGCAGTAGGCCCGTTTGAACACGATGCGGCCCTTCTGCAGAAGCCGCTTGAGCACCAGATCGATCTGAAAGTCGTCGCTTCCCATGTCGCGCACACCGAGGGCGAGATTCTCGAAATCCACGAATACGGCAATTAGCGGTTCGTCTGCCACGGATGGTCGGCCCTTTGGCTGTCAATTGGCTAATCCTAGTCGACCGGGCCCGCTATAGCGATGATTCCCGGTCCGAATCCCCACGCTCGTGCAGCCAGCGGGCAATCGTACCCGGCACCTGCTGTTGCGCCTTGTTGCTCACGTAGATCCCGATGTGACCGCCCTCGAACGCACAGGTCGTGTAGTCGGCGCTCGCGATGTGCTGATCCAGCGCGAGCGTCGCGGCGGGCGGAACGATGTGATCCTGCGTCGCGTAGATGTTCAGTACCGGCATGGTTATCTTCCGCAGATCGACGTCGCGGCCCCCGATACGCAGACTTCCCTCGACGAGCCTGTTCTCCTGGTAGAGATCCTTGACGAACTGCCGGAAGCATTCTCCCGCCTGATCGGGACTGTCGTGGATCCATTTCTCCATGCGCAGGAAAGTCCTCGCCCTGTCCGCATCGTCCAGGAGGTCGAGCATGTCCAGGTACTTCTGCCCGGTGAGCCGCAGCGGTTTCATGGAGATGAAGGCCCAGTTGAGCAGCGTCCCGGGGATGTTCCCGAGGGTGTCCACCATCTTGTCGACATCCACATGGCGCAGCCACGCGGTCAGCAGGTTATCCGGTGTATGGAAGTCCACCGGCGTCACCATCAGCACGAGTTGGCGGACCTTCTCGGGGTGCAGCGCGCTGTAACAGAGACTGAAAGTGCCTCCCTGACAGACGCCCAGCAGCGTAATGCTGTCGAGTCCGTGACGGTCGCATACCGTCTGCACGCATGCTCCCAGGCGCGTCTCGACGTAGTCGCCGAGATCCAGGTCTCGGTCGTCGCTATCCGGGTAACCCCAATCCACCAGGTACACATCGAGTCCTTCGTCCAGGAGGCCGCGGATCATGGATCGCTCGGCTTCCAGATCCATCATGTAGGGACGGTTCGCGAGCGCGTAGACGATGAGCACGGGCACCGAGTTCGTGACGCCGCTCGTCGGTTGGTAGTGATAGAGGGTGAGCTTGCCGTCGCGGGTAACGACTTCCCTCGCGCTCGCGCCCACGTCGATGCTCCCGATCTCGCGCAGCGTCGTCAGCGCAACGTTCAACTTGGTGCTGAAGGCGCGCAGCTCCGCGAGCGTCCGACCGGGATCGATGCCGAGGCGCGCCATGAATTCCGCGGGATCGGCGCGCGCGACCGAGCCGCCGCGGCTACTCTCACCCGGCCCGCCGGCGCCGGGGGCTCGGCCCGGCTCGTCGTCCGCCGGATTCGGCGCCGCGGCCGCCAGGGCGACGAGGGTATTGATCAATCGGCCGCCGACCTCCGCGAAGTCCTCGCCGGACACCAGGTCGTGATAGCGTTGTTCGCCGACATCGACGCACAGATCGAACAGATTCCGCAGCCCGGCGTCCGGCCCGCGGGCCTGCCAGGCTTCGGAAACTTCTTTCAGGGTGTCGGAGCCGACGCTGTTGAGCATGGCGGCGTAGTCCGCCAACGCCCGTTGATAGTCCGTCAGGGCTTTCGAAGAACCCGTGCCGTTCCCCGCTATCTCCCTGGCGGCGCGCTCCCAGGTTCGTAGCGGCAGCCGCCACAGGATGTCCTGGTTCGGGGGTGTTTCCCCTGCTCCGCGGGCGACGCCGTCCGCCAGCTCGAAAAACGACCGGCCCTGGTCGGCCGCCTGGCGAAGGACCTCCCGGCCCTCGGGCGGCGAGCGGTCGCCCGCCTGTTGCCACCAGCCTTCCACCGCGTCCCGCCAGCCGTCCCCGAGTGATCGCCACTGCTCGGCGCTCGCGGCCGCAAACGCCTCCTGGTGCCGGAACCAGTCCTCCCAGAAAGACGCGGCCTCTGCGGAATCTTCAGGGATTTGATCACGGTCGCGGGAATCGGCCATGCCAACGATGGTGCATCAAAGCGGCATGAGACCGCCAGTGGCGGCGAAGCGTATCCAACCCGGGGCTGGTTAATATATTCTTGGCCCGCGAAAAAGCGTGCCCCGAGCCAAAGTGTTGAAACCATGAGTGAAACAATCGTCATAGTCGGCGCCGGACACTGCGCCGGTCAGCTGGCCGCGCGCCTGCGGGCGGAGGGCTTCGAAGGAAGCGTCATCGTCATCGGCGACGAGCCCCACGTGCCCTACCAGCGTCCCCCGCTGTCCAAGCAGTTCATCGCCGGCGAGGTGGATCTCGACCGGGTGTATCTGCGCCCGGCCGACTTCTATGCGAGCTCGAACGTGGAGCTGAGGCTGGGGTCCCGGGTCACCGCCATCGATCGCGGCGAACGCACCGTCTCATTGGACGACGGCGAGAGCATCGGTTACGACAAGCTGGTGCTGGCGACGGGGGCGCGGGCGCGGGAGCTGCCGGTCCCCGGCGCAGGCCTGGAGGGCGTCACCTATCTCCGTGATCTGGGGCACGCACAGGGGATCCGGGAGCGCATCCAGCCGGGAGCCCGCCTCGCCGTCGTCGGTGGCGGATACATCGGCCTCGAGCTCGCCGCGGTCGCGGCCAAGGCCGGTGTATCGGTCACGGTGCTCGAGATGGAGCCGCGTTTGCTGAGCCGCGTCGTCGCCGAGCCGATTTCAGAACACTACCTGGGATTGCACGTGGCCGCCGGCGTAGATGTGCGCACCGGGGTGCGCGTGGTGGGTTTCGAAGGCAGCGATCGGCTCGAGCGGATCATGCTCGAAGGTGGTGAGGCGTTGGAGGCGGACTTCGTCGTCATAGGCGTCGGTGTCGTACCCAACGAGGAGCTCGCCGCCGAAGCCGGTCTCGCCGTCGACAACGGCATCATAGTGGACGAGTTCGGGCGAACGGAGGATTCGAATATCTATGCGGCCGGGGACTGCACCAGCCATCCGAGCGCGCTGTACTCGCGCCGGGTGCGGCTCGAATCCGTTCACAACGCCATGGCCCAGGCGAAGGTCGTCGCGGCGAACCTGTGTGGAAATACTACGGCCTACGACGAGGTGCCCTGGTTCTGGTCGGATCAGTACGACGTCAAGCTGCAGATCGCGGGCCTCTCGCAAGGCCACGACGAGACCGTCGTCCGCGGCAATCCAGAGGAGGGCGCATTCACCGTCTTCTACCTTAAAAATGGCGTCGTGATTGCCGCCGACACCGTGAACGGGATGCGGGACCACATGGCGTGCCGAACGCTGGTGACGAAACGCGCCCGCATTCCCGCCGACGTCCTCTCCGATCCGGAATCCGTATTGAAGGATCTCGCTTGATCGAGCCGGGCGGAGTCAGCTCCGCACCAGCCCCATCTGCCTCGCGAGAGACCATCCGAAGCCGTGGGGGAGCCTGCGCGCCGCGTAGATGATCTCCTTGAGGACGCTCCTCATGGTGGCCTCGTCGAACTCGAGGCCGTGCCGGGCGGCGACCTCGACGACGGTCGAGGCATCCGCGTCGGTGAGCTCCTGCGCAATCGCCTGATCGTTCTCGGCGAGATCGAAGAACTTCGTCACGTTTTCCCTGCTCACATCCAGCGCCCGCCCCGGGTTCGTGCAAAGGTTGCAAGTATCATCGCCTGCTCCGGCCGTCAAGTTGGGGGACGTCCATGTCGAAGGAGCTGATCTCCCTGGATCGTTCCGTGATTGCCCGGTGCAGGGCCGAGTCCCGAGCGCGGGGATAGACGACCCAGAAATCCAGCGGGTCGAGCTTTGGCTCGACATCGAGGACCACAAGATCGCCCTGATCGACCTCGCGGCGGAAGATCTCCGGGGGTAACAGGCTGACGCCGAGGCTCGCCACGGTGAGCGCGGCGACGACGCCGAGGCTGTTGCACGCATCGATGCGATGGGGGACGGCGCTGTTGTTGCTGAACCACTGCTCGATCACTTCGTGCAGGTTGGAATCCGTGGCCAGCGTGATCACCGGTTGTGCCTCGAGATCGGCGGGCACCAGCCGGCCGGGGGTGATGTGGCGCTTCGGACTCGCCATCCATGTATAGAGAATGGCGCCGAGGAATTCCGTCACCAGATCCGATCCATAGGCCGGCCCCGGCAGCAGAGCCATGTCTAGATCGCCGGCCCGCAGCTTTCGCCAGAGACCATGAGTGAGGTCGATATCCAGGTCCACCATCATGGCGGGGAAGTCTTCGTTCAGGGTGGCGACCAGGCGCGGCAGCCAGGTGAGCGCGATGGTCTCGGTGACCCCGAGGCGCACCCGGCCCGAGAACGTGTTGCCGTCCCCGACCCGTTCCTCGGCCTCGCGACTCAGTGCCAGGATGCGCTCCGCGTAATCGACGAAGGCCCGTCCCTTCGGCGTTACCCGCGTCGCCCGCCCTTCGCGCTCGAAGAGCTTCACGCCGAGGGAGCGCTCCAGCTCCCGCATGCGCATGGACACCGCCGGTTGGGAGGTCTCGAGCTTGCGGGCGGCGGCGCTGAAGCTCCCCAGGCGGACGATCCAGGCGAAGGTTTCCAGGTGCCGGATGTTCATGGCGATCGAATACTTAACGGATACTTATGGAACAATATCAGAAATTATAATTTGCGGTGATAATTCTTCTTTGCCACCATCGCCGGAGCGGCTCGAGCCCGCTTCCGGGTGGCTCCGGCGACGAAGAATGACCAACTACGAAAAGGCCGCCGCCGGACGCCGTCCGCCAATCCAACCTTTAAGGAGGAGGAGGATAATGAAGGCGATCGTCCGAAGCTTTTTCGCCGTAGTCGCCGGCACGCTGGTGCTGGTTGCAGGTACCCAATCGAGCTTTGCCGGCCAACCTCTGCGCATGAGCAGTCAGTGGACCGAGACCACGACTGGCGCCCAGGTGGACAAGTGGTGGGCTGGCGAGATCGACCGGCGCACCAACGGCGAAGTAAAAATCAAGATTTTCTGGGAAGGTGTTCTCGGAAAGGCGAAGGAGAATCTGGGGCTAATCCAAAATGGCTCCATCGATCTCGCTGCGATGTCCCCGGGATACTTTCCGGCGGAGCTTCCCTTTCACGCCGCGCCTAACTCCATACCCATGGCCATGTCCGAAGTGAACCAGGCCACGGAGCTCATGGAGCGGCTGCTGACCGAGGTGCCGGAATACGACAAGGAAGCGCAACGCAATGGTATGAAGGCGCTCTTCTTCCATCACCTGAATCCCTACAAGCTCGTGTGCAAGGAGCACGTGAAGGGCGTTGCGGACATGAAGGGCAAGAAAGTGCGCACGTGGGGTAAGGACATGCCCCGCATGGTGCAGGCTGCCGGCGGCGTACCGGTGACCCTGGGCCTGCCGGAGCTCTACGAGGGGCTGAGTCGCGGCACCGTCGACTGCATCCCGTTCTCCATGGACCTCATGGTCAACTACAAGATCTACGAGGTCGCCAAGCACGTGCACGACATCACGTTGTGGGAAGGTCCCACCAACGCGGTGTGGATTTCGAGTGGTGCGTGGGACAACATGAGCGCGGATCAGAAGAAGGCGGTTCAGGATGTCTCGTTCGAGGCAGCCCGCAAGGATCGGGACCAGGTCGTGAAGGCGGGTAAGGCGGCCATCGCTACCCTGGAGAGCAAGGGCGTCCAGTTCCACGACTTCCCCGACGCGGAAAAGAAGGCGTGGAAGGCGGCGAACCCGGACTTCTTCGGCGACTTCATCGCCGAGCAGGAGAAGCTCGGACGCGGCGATGACGCCCGCAAGACTATCAAGATCTGGAACGAAGTAGTCGGAGGCTGATCTCTTCGTCTTGGCAGGTTGTCACCCGGCGAATCTCTCCTGCGCCGGGTGACTCTTTTTTGATTCGTCCCTGACGGAGGCCTCCGGTGGCAAGGGAGCGGTATGCGGTCGCGCGCTGGCTGATGCGCGTGAACCTGTGGTGTGGCCTCGCGTCGGGCTTCGCGCTGCTCGCCATGATGGCCATGGGGGCGCTCGACGTCCTCGGCACCAACCTCGACTTCATCGGACTTACCGCGAAGCCGATCCCCGCGGCGTTCGAGTTCATGGCCACCATGATGGTGGTCAACGTCTTCCTCGCTATGTCACTGGCTCAGTCCCGCAGGCAGCACATCCGCGTTGAGGTGCTGGTGAACCTCTTGCCGTCACGGTGGCGGCTCGCGGCCGACGCGATCGCCTATGGGTTCAGCATGGTGTTGTTCGTGCTGATCGCATTCTACGGTTGGAAGTCCGGCGTGCACGCGACGAACGTAGGAGAGTACGCACCGGGTCTCATCAATTTCCCCGTCTGGCCGGCGCGTCTCGTTCTCGCGTTCGGCGCGTCTCTGATGGCATTGCAGTGCGCCTTCGATCTCGTCGCGCTGTTCGTGCGTCCCATGGCGGCCAGCGAGGCGGAATTCGACCCGGAACTCCACGCGCGCGGGCAGGATGATGGCGGCGACGGAGATGCACGGCCGTGATCGAGGCCGACCCTCTCGTTATCGGCTACGCGGGTGCGCTGCTGCTCTTCGTTTTCCTCGCCGTCGGGATCCCGGTCGGTGTCTCCATGGGAATCATCGGTATCGGCGGCATGATCCTCGGCGCCGGCACGGCACTCACCTTCGGTCAGTTGCGAACGCTCCCCTTTGCCGTCGTGAACAACTACGCATTCGCGGTGTTGCCGATGTTCGTGCTCATGGGCGTGCTGGCGGAGGCGTCGGGCCTCACGACCCAGGTCTTCCGAGCCGCGGATCTGTGGCTGCGCCGCTTCCGCGGGGGCCTCTACCAGGCTGTCATCGTCGGCTCCGCGCTCTTCGCCGCCATCTCCGGCTCCACCATCGTCAACGCGGTCGTCTTCACCCGCATCGCGTTCCCGGAGATGATGAAGTACGGCTACTCCAAGAGCCTCTCCATCGGTTCCATCGCCGGCGCCGGCAGCTTCGCGGCGATGATCCCGCCGTCCATCACGATGGTCATCTACGCCATCATGACCGAACAGTCCGTGGGCCAGCTACTCATCGCCGGCGTCATCCCGGGGATCCTCACCGCGGTGGTCTACCTGGCTGGCGTGTACTTCATCGTGCGGCTGAGGCCGAAGCTCGCGCCGCCCATCACAGAGAGAGTGCCCGCCCGGGAACGCTGGCGGGCCGCGGGACAGGTATGGCCCATCGCGCTGCTCATGGCGCTCGTCCTCGGGGGCATCTATACGGGCCTGTTCCCGCCCTCCGCCGCGGGCGCCGCGGGCGCCTTCGGTGCGTTCTGTCTCGCGCTCTATCGAAAGCGCGGCTTCCGCGGCTGGCTCATTCCCACTCTCCAGGACGCGGCCTCCATCAGCTGCATAATCTTCGTCATCCTCATCGGTGGGCTCTTGATCTCGCGCATGCTCGCGGTGGTGGGCGTCATCGACGACATGGTGCTGCAGATCACGTCATTCGCAGATACCCCACTGAAGTTCATGATTCTGGCATCGCTGCTGTACATCGTGCTCGGTTGCTTCCTCGACACCACATCCATGATGGTGGTGACGCTGCCCTTCCTCTACCCGGTCACGGTGGCGCTCGGCATCGATCCCATCTGGTTCGGCATCGTGCTCGTCAAGCTCATAGAGATATCCGTCGTCACGCCACCGGTCGGTATCAATCTATTTGCGGTCATGAGCGCGGTGGGCAAGCAGGCGACATTCAAGCACGTCTACCTGGGCGTGCTGCCCTTCATCGTTTTCGATGTCCTGGTGCTGGCGCTTCTCATCGCCTTTCCCGAGCTGGCCACCTGGCTGCCGAAACGCATGATTGAGGGTTGATAGAACGTGAAGTATGAAACCATTCGATTCGAACGCCGGGGAAGGGTGGCACTCCTCACCCTCGATCGCCCCGAACGGCTGAACGCCTTCTCGCTGCAGCTGATGGCGGAGGTGCATCGAGCGCTCGACGAGGCGGAAGCGGACGACGCGCTCGGTGCCGTGGTCATCTGCGGCGCGGGGCGCGCCTTCTCATCGGGATTCGATCTCAAGGACGATGCTGAGACGGAGACCGTCGGCAAGGAAGGCTGGCGAAAGCGTCTCGAGGGTGAGTTCGCCTACATCCACCGGTTCTGGCAGTTCCCGAAGCCCACCGTCGCCGCAGTGCACGGCTACTGTCTCGCGGGCGGTTGCGAGCTCGCCATGGCCTGCGATGTCACCATCGCGGAGGAGGGCTGCTTCCTCGGCGAGCCGGAGCTGCGTTTCGGCTCTGTCATCATCGACATGATGATGCCCTGGCTGCTGGGTCCGAAGCTCACCAAGGAGTTGCTGCTCTCCGGCGACGATCGTATCAGCGCGGAGCGCGCCGAACGCATCGGGCTCGTTAACCAGGTGGTCGGGAAGGGCGAGCATGTGGAACGCGCCCTCGCGCTCGCGACCCGCATGGCGTCGTTGGACGGGGATGCCGTGCGCCGTACGAAGGCCGCCATCAATCGCACCTTCGAGATCATGGGGATGAACGAGGCCCTGCGCCAGGGCCTCGATACCGCCATCGATATCGAATCCATGGAGACGCCGTCCCGGGCGGAGTTCAAACGCATCGCCGGGGAGCAGGGCCTGAAGGCTGCGCTCGCGTGGCGCGACGGACGCCTGGAGGACGGCTCGTGAGTTCCGATTTCGGCCCCGTGATCCTCGGTGGAAGCACGACCGCTTTCTCCCGTCGCCGGGATGGCAGCGGCTGGCGGGACTGGGTATGCGAGGCCGCCCGGGACGCCCTCGCGGACGCGGAAATCGACGCGCAGGACGTGGACGCGCTGGTCGTTGCGTGTGAGAGCGAGATGATGGCGCTGCAGCTGACACCCGGGTCCATCGTCGTCGACGATCTCGGGCTCAGCCCCCGGGAAGCGGTGCGCGTGGAGAGCGGCGGCGCGAGCGGCGCGAGCGCCGTGCGCCAGGCCTGTATGCATATCGCCTCGGGTCTCGCGCGCCGGGTGCTGGTGGTGGGGTTCGAGCACGCCGCCAGTCATCTCGCCGGCGACGACGTGCGCCTCCTCTATGGGCTTTCCTTCGACGCCGACTTGGAAGGCGTCGCGGGGGTGACCGCAACGGCGCTCTACGCGCTCTCCATGAGCCTTCACATGCAGCGTCACGGGACGACGAGGGAACAGATGGCCCACGTGTCCGTGAAGAATCACGGGAACGCGCGCTTCAATCCTCTCGCCCACAAACCGATGGCCATCGGTGTGGAAGACGTTCTCGCGTCACCGGTGGTGAGCACGCCCTACCGCCGCCTGGATTGTTCGCTCCTGAGCGACGCGGCCGCGGCGATCGTCGTCGCGGCGCCGGGCCAGGGGCCGGGTCGTGATGGATCGCGCGTGCGCATCGCCGGATCGGGTTGTGCAACGGATCATGCGCGCCTGGGCGATCGCGCCGAACCCCACCGCTTTGCCGCGAAGGCGCGGGCCTCGGCGATCGCCTATGAGATGGCCGGAATCGCGTCGGCGGCGAACGACATCGACGTGGCCGAAGTCTACGACGCGTACACGGGCGCGGAGATACAGTCCATCGAAGCCCTGGGCTTCGCGGGCGCCGGAGAGGCGGGGCCGGCCATGGCCGCGGGTGACTTCGACGCCGGCGGCAGGTTGCCGGTGAACCTCTCGGGTGGACTCATCGGCCAGGGCGGCGCACCCGGAGCGACAGGCATCGCCCAGACCGTGGCGGTGGACCGGCTGCTGCGCGGTGCCTACTTCCCCGAGGCGCAGCCATCGCGGGAGTTACGCCGGGGCGTCGTCGACAGCCACGGCGGTATCTGCACCACGTCGGTGGTGCACGTGCTGGAGCGCGCGGGATGAGCGGCGAATCCGGCAACAAGGGTGCGGGGCGCTACGTGGCGTTGGAACTTTCGTTGCGCTTCAACCATCCGCTGGGGGGGCTGTATCCCTACTTCGAGGCGTTGGAGCAGGGGCGCGCGCTCGGTGTGCGTTGCGAAGCATGCGCACGCACCTGGTTCCCGCCGCGGCGCACCTGCTGCGGTCACTCCGTCGCGGACAACTGGACTACGCTCGCCGGCGACGGGGTCGTGCTCGCCGTCACGTCCGGCGAGCGCAGCGTACCGTTCGCGGACGGCCGCGAGCCCATGAGCCTCGCCTTGGTGGCGTTGGATGGCGCCGACAACGCGGCCCTGGGTTGGCTCTCGATTGACGAAGGCGTCGCGCCCGGTTCACGGGTACGGCTCGCCGCCGCCGTGGAGAAAGCGGCGCACCCGGCCCAGTGCACGCGCTTCGAGCCGGTCGATGACTAGGGGAATGCCATGAAGGAGAACGTCTACGAGCCGCTCGTCGGGAAGACGAATCTTTACTACGACGAGCAGGAGGAGCGACTGAAGATCCGCATCCCGGAGCGTGCCAACATCGCCCTGGACACGGTGGGCTGCTTCGCTCGCGGTGCACGGGCCGGGCACCCGGCGCTGATATTCGAGGAAGAGGATGGCACGCTGAAGCGTTATTCCTTCGCCGAGCTGGATTCGCTCTCGGATCGATTGGCGCGGGGCCTGCGCGCCCTGGGCGTCGGCCCGGGGGAGCCCGTGGCGGTGCACACGGGCCAGCGTCCGGAGACCGCCATCGCCCACCTCGCGATTCACAAGCTCGGCGCCGTGGTCATGACACTGTCGCAGCTCTACGGTCCGGATACCGTCGCCCACTGCCTGGAGGACTCTGGCACGCGGACGATAATTACGGAGTCGTCGGTGTGGGCACCCCATCGCGACGCGCGGGATCGCTACGCCTCTCTCGAGAACTGCATCGTGACCGGAGGTACGATCGGTGACGAGCGGTCTTTTGATGCCCTCCTCGCGAGCGACGACGCGCCGCTGAAGGCGGTGAGCACCGGTTGCGAGGATCCGGCGCTGCTCATGTACACATCGGGCTCCACGGGGTTGCCCAAGGGGCTGCTCCACGGCCATCGCATTGTGCACGCCTATCTGCCGACGCTCACGCTCTGCTACAACCTGGAGCTCGACTATCCCGACGCGGTGTTCTGGACTCCGGCCGACTGGGCGTGGGTGGGAGGATGGCTCGACACAGTGCTGCCCGCCTGGCAGCACGGCCAGACCGTGGTGGCCAGCGCACATCGTTTCGACACCGAGTGGGCCTTCGAGTTCATGGCCCGGCACCGCGTCACCCATTCATTCATGACTCCCACGGCGCTCAAACGCCTGGCGGAAGTGAGTCGGCCGCGGGATCGCTGGGATCTCGCTATGCGCGTCGTCTGCACCGGTGGCGAGAGCCTCCCGGGTGACGTCATCCGTTGGGCGGAGGACGAGCTCGGCATCGTGTGTAATGAGTTCTACGGGCTCACGGAGTTCAATCACATGGCCGGCAACTGTAAGGCACTCTTTCCCATCATCCCAGGCTCCATGGGACGCACTTACCCCGGGCGACGGGTTGCCGTCGTGGACGAGAAGGGCAACGAGCAGCCTGACGGCGCGGCCGGCGAGATTGCTTCGTGGCGCGACGACGATCCGAGTCTGTTCCTCGGCTACTGGGGAGACCTGGGTGTCCCCGAGCGGATGCGTCTCGGCGGTTGGCTGCGTTCGGGGGATCTCGCGGTGCGGGAGCCCTCCGGTTACTTCCGGTATCAAGGCCGCAACGACGATCTCATCAAGAGCGCCGGCTACCGCATCGGGCCCGCCGAAGTGGAGGATGCCCTCGTGCGTCACGGTAGCGTGGCCGAGGCCGCTGTGGTCGCGAAACCTGATCCGGATCGGGGCGCGGTGGTCATGGCCTTCGTCCGCGCCATGCCCGGCGTCGAGACGGGCGAGCCCCTCGCCCGGGAGCTTCAGGACTACGTCAAGAAGAACCTGGCCATGTACAAGTACCCCCGGGTCGTGGAGTTCGTGGACACCTATCCCCTCACCAGCTCGGGGAAGATAAGCCGGCGTACGCTGCGCGCCCGGGCGGCGGGAGAGGTCGAATAGCTCCTGTCCGTTGTCGGCCCCGCTGACATGGATCAAGTTATGCCCGCAGGGCCTGGTCCCACGGTCCGACTGCCATTGAGTTGGCCGCGTCAATCTTGCTATGTTACGGGCGATTTTGCGCGATCCTCCGGCGGGAATCCGGGGCAAAAACGAGGAGCCAGCCATGTCCGACAAGACCTACGACGTGCTTCCGCACGTCGCCGAACGCGCCCTGATCGGCGAGGACGAGTACCAGTCCATGTACAAGCGCTCCATCGAGGACCCGGAAGGTTTCTGGGGCGAGATGGCCGAGAAGCATGTCGACTGGTTCAAGAAGTGGGACAAGGTCTGGGACTGGACTTACGATGGGGACGTCTCCATCAAGTGGTTCGAGGGCTCCAAGCTCAACGTCTCCTACAATTGTCTCGATCGCCATCTCGCGGACCGCGGCGATCAGACCGCGATCATCTGGGAGGGCGACGAGCCGGGACAGGAGCGCAAGATTTCCTACCGCGAGCTGCACGCCGAGGTGTGCAAGTTCGCCAACGTGCTCAAGTCCCGGGGCGTGAAGAAGGGCGACCGGGTCTGCATCTACATGCCGATGATCCCGGAGGTGGCGGTGGCCACCATGGCCTGCACGCGCGTCGGCGCGGTTCACTCCATCGTATTCGGCGGGTTTTCGCCGGACGCGTTACGGGATCGCATCCTCGACTCCGACTGCCAGGTGGTCATCACTGCTGACGAGGGTCCCCGGGGCGGGCGGCCGGTGCCGCTGAAGGCGAATACCCACAAGGCCATCAGCGAGTGCCCGAACCTGCACACCTGTATCGTCGTCAAGCGCACCGGCAACGACGTCCCTTGGGACGACAAGCGCGACGTCTGGTATCACGACGTGATGGCGGACGCCGATCCGGATTGCCCGGCCGAGGAGATGGATGCCGAGGATCCCCTCTTCATCCTCTACACATCCGGATCCACCGGCAAGCCGAAAGGGGTGCTGCACACGACCGCCGGGTACCTCCTCTTTACGACGGTTACCTTCAAGTACATCTTCGACTACCACGACGGCGACGTGTACTGGTGCACGGCGGACGTCGGCTGGGTGACGGGCCACTCCTACGTGATCTACGCGCCGCTCTCGAACGGCGCGAAAACCATCAT
>CBDTYP010000009.1:0-23234 GCA_965364645.1 uncultured Gammaproteobacteria bacterium
GAATCTGTTGCTGACCTTTTCAGGCGCTGTTTCGATCGACACGGCAATGGCAACGTCTTTTTTGGCAGGCCATCGCGTTGGTTGTATTCTCTGTGGTCGGAAGTCTGAGCATTGGGATTCCTGTCATTGCCTATTTCGCATCTTCGAAGCGAGTCGAGACGGTGCTCGCTGATTGGAAAAACTGGCTGATGCAGAACAATTCAGGAGTAGTGATCGCCCTGTCAATCATTCTTGGTGCCCTGATCATCAGCAATGGCATGAAGATTTTGTCTACTTAGCAGTGTATCGTTTGATAAAGTTGGACGCTGCTCGAGCTTATGCTGTGAGAGGATCCGGGGAGTAACAAACGATGAAGAAGTGGATGGTCCTCGTCACTCTATCCATGTCCATGTTTATCATCGTCATCGATACGACGATCATGAACGTCTCGATCTCCGCGCTGATCGAAGATCTCGACACCACCGTCGGCGGCGTTCAGGCAGCCATCGCTCTCTACGCGCTTGTGATGGCCGCATTCATGCTGATCGGTGGCAAGCTGGCGGACATTCTCGGCCGGAAGCGTGTCTTCACTCTCGGAGTGTTGATATTCGGTATCGGCACGTTCCTGGCCTCAATCAGTCAATCGTTGACCATGTTGATCATCGGCTGGTCCATCATCGAGGGGCTCGGCTCTGCATTGATGATGCCCAACATTCAGACATTGCTGAGGGCGAGGTACGAGGCGGCAGATCGGGCGTTCGCTTATGGCATTATCAGCGCGGTAGCCGCCGTGGGCGCAGCTGTCGGCCCGATCGTGGGCGGCTTCCTGACTACATTCTACAGCTGGAGGTGGGCCTTCCGCCTGGAGGTAGTCATCGTCATCGTCGTCCTCGTTCTCAGCAGGTACCTCTCGGCAGACAAGGTTTCCGCCAATCGACCCGGATTCGACTTTCTCGGGGCAGCGTTGTCGATACTCGGCTGGTCGGCAGTCGTACTCGGTATTCTGCTGGTGAAAGATTACGGTTTCTGGCGAGCCGAGCAGCCATTTGTAGTCGGTGATCTGGAAATCGCCCCGTTCGGGCTCTCCATCGTCCCGGTTTTGATCGGGGCGGGCGTCCTGCTGATAATGCTGCTGTTCAGCTGGGAGCGGAAGCTGGAAGAGAATGGCGGCGGCGGTCTGTTCAAACCATCCCTGTTCAGGATCCCTGGCATCATATCCGGCTTTGCCGTGAGGTTCGTTCAGATGGGCACGACCGCGGCATTCCTGTTCATTGCACCGTTGATGCTGCAGCTGAAATTCGAGTTTAGCGCGATGCAGACGGGAATGGCTCTGATTCCATTCTCGCTGGCGCTTCTGACATTTGCCATCGTCGGTTCCCGCCTGTCTGCCCGATTCACGGCCAAACGAATCATCCAGGTGGGATTTGTACTGGCAATCGCGGGTCTGGTTGTCATGACCGGTACTATCGAGCCCGATGCCGTGCCGGCGGATCTGGCGACAGGGATTCTGTTCGGCTTGGGCGTCGGTCTGATCGCGTCGCAGATCCTGAACCTGATCCTCTCGTCGGTCTCGGCGGAAGATGCGGCGGAAGCGTCCGGACTGAATGGTACATTCGAGCAATTGGGAAATTCTGTCGGAGTCGCCCTGGTCGGGACTATGATGCTGGGAGGGCTTGCGATCGGAATCGAAGAGGGAATCACCGCGAGCTCCGCAATTCCGGAGCAGCACAAGGTCGAATTGATTGCGGCCGCAGAGTCGAGCGTGGAGCTCATGTCGGACACTCAGCTGGAGGGCGAATTGACGTCAACCGGATTCGACGAGGCGCTGAATTCCGAGATCCTGTCGATATATTCGGTTGCACGAACCCGTGCTTTCCAGGCAGGGATGTCGTTCCTTGTGTTTGTTTCCATGATTGGCCTGGTCATGGCCATCGGGCTGCAGAAGCGCAAGCTGGTCGAGTCGTAGTCGGCCGGTCGGTCACCGGCTGAAGCGGATGCCGGGATGCGGTCGGATGGTCAGATCTGGCCCTCCGGGACGAGTCCCTGAAAGAACAGGATAAACTTGTCCCAGCCTGAAAGGTTCGGCTCCTTCTTGTGCTGAATCACATCATCGTCGACGTGCTCGACCCACTCGATATCCCAGGTAAAGTACGTAAACTCCCCCCGGCTTTCTTCCGGTGACCTTACGAGCTCGAGCTCGTAGACGTGGTCCAACCTGGAGTCGTCGAGCTCGATTGCCCAGACCCGGGCCATCTCCGGAGAGTGAAACATGACTCCGACCTCCGTGTTGATATCTATCGAGCGCGGATCGAGATTGAGCGAGCCGATGTATACGATCTCCTGATCGAAAATGAAAACCTTGGAGTGAAGGCTCGCCTCCGAGTCGAAGGCAACGCTTCCTTCCCTGCGGTCTCGCCTGGAATCCGGTTTCACCTCGAAGAGCTCGACGCCGCCCGCCAGTAGAGCCTCTCGATATCGGGAGTACCCTGCATGCACGACTCCCGAGTCCGTTGCCGCGAAAGAGTTCGTGACGACGTCGACAGTGGTCCCATTCTCGACGAACCCGATTAACGCATCCACGCCGTCGTCCCTGGGCACGAAGTATGGGGTAACGAGGATAAGCTCGTGACGCAGATTTTCGAGGTACGGGACGATCAGGTCCATCTTGATGACGAAGTCTCCCGGCGGATTGACCAGACCCTTGTCGGGATCATCGTAGATTACCTCGGCGACACCGAAATAAGCAGGAAATCGACCTTCTGAAACGAAACCGATGAGGCTAGACGCCCGTACGTCGTCGGCGTATCGCGAGTTCTTATGGCTGTTCTTGAACTCCGACAGCTCGACCCGGGTTCTCTCGAGATCTTCGACGGTGGCGGTATTGTGCCCGAAGGCATAGATCGGCACCGCCGTCTCGTGATTCCAGTACTTGTCGAACTGATTGGACACCTTCTCGACCAGCGGCCCCGTGCCAAGCACGTCCACGTCATAGAAATTCGTATCCTCCATCGCGTCGAAGTACTTGTCGCCGATGTTCCTGCCTCCGAGGATGGTGAACTGGTTGTCTACGGTGAATGACTTGTTGTGCATTCGCCGGTTTATTCGGCGGGTGTGGGTAAAGAAGTCGATGTACTTGAAGCCTCTCGTAGGGAATGGATTGAAGAGGCGTATCGAGATGTTCGGGTGTGTGTCGAGAGCGTAGAACTCGGGATCCAGGGCCTCGTTTGCCAGGTCGTCCAGGAGCAACCTCACCCGGACGCCGCGGTCGGCCGCGTCCAGAATGTACTTGAGCAGCACCTTGCCCGTCACGTCGTCGTGCCAGAGAAAATACTGGACGTCTATGGACCGTTCCGCAGCCGTCACCAGGGCGGTGCGTGCGTAGAATGCATCGACGCCGTCTATGAGTGGAATCAGCATTGACTCGCCCGGGTGGCCCTCGAGCTTGGCGGCGGATCGCATACCCAGGGCCGTGGAGTCCGTCTCCGTGATCGCAGTGGTCGCCTCGATTGGATAGTTGGTGGGCAATTGTGCGCACGCCGAAAGTGCGAGAAGCACCGAAAGGGGCAGTATGATTCTAGAGGCGCTCATCGGAAGTCGGGATTTACTCCCGTGGAGATCGTCATTCAGGGGGGTGCCCCCGCTTACTGCTCATCACGTGCTGCGGCTGCCCTTGCGCGGCGTCCGTCCGCGTCGGGACTCTGCTTCGATGAAGACACGTTTGACGTTGGGGAAACGCTTCTTCAGCTGCTCGTCGATATGCGACACCGTTTCTTCGACTTCCTCGGCAAGAATGTCGTCGTCGAAGTCGACGCTGATATTGACCAGGATGAATTCGGGACCCATGTGCATGGTGAGTACTTCGTTCACGTGGTCCACTTCCCGCCGGGCCCTGACGATGCGCCGGATGCCTTCCACGACCTCGCGATTCGCCCGCTCGCCGATCAGCAGTCCCTTGGTCTCGAAGGCGAGCCACGCGGCGGTGCCGCCGAGGATCAAACCGATGATGATGGAGGCGATGCCGTCGAACACGGGATTGCCGGTGACGTCTCCGAGCCAGACGCCCAGGAATGCCACCACGAGTCCCAGCATCGCGGCGGAATCCTCGAACAGGACGACGAAGAAGGTAGGATCCTTTCCCGTTTGAACGGCCTCGACATAGCCGCGCCTGCCCTTGACGCGGCCGAACTCCTTGAAGGCGAAGTACCATGCGCCGCCCTCGAAGATCATGGCGAAGCCGAGGACTAGGTAGTTGATGAACACGTTTTCCACCGGATGGGGCGCCATCACCCGCGCCGCGCCCTCGTAGAGGGATACGCCGGCGCCGACGGCGAATATCAGAATGGCGACGATGAAGCTCCAGAAGTAGATCTCCTTGCCGTGCCCGAAGGGGAAGTCTTCGTCGGGCGGCTTGCGGGATTGCTTGAGGCCGTAGAGCAGCAGTACCTGGTTGCCGGTGTCGACGACGGAGTGCACGCCCTCGGAGAGCATGGCGGAGCTACCCGTGTAGGCGGCGGCGGCGAACTTCGTGATCGCGATGAGGCCGTTGCCGATGAGGGCGGCAATGATGATCTTGGTCGAGCCCGAGGCCACGGGCTATCTGCCCTTGCGGGCCGCGATGCGCATCCGGAGCGCGTTGAGGCGGATGAAGCCGGCGGCATCCCGCTGATCGTAGGCGCCGTGGTCGTCCTCGAAGGTCACCGTGGCGGCGTCGTAGAGACTGTCGTTCTCCGAACGCCTTCCGGTGACCATCACGTTGCCCTTGAAGAGCGTCAGACGCACTTCACCGTTGACCGGTTCCTGGGAAGCATCGATGAGGGTCTGCAGCATGCGCCGTTCCGGGCTCCACCAGTAGCCCTGGTAGATGAGCTTCGCGTAGCGGGGCATGAGCTCGTCTTTCAGGTGCGCGGTCTCCCGGTCGAGCGTGATGGACTCGATCGCCCGATGGGCCTTGAGCATGATGGTGCCCCCCGGTGTCTCGTAGCAGCCCCGCGCCTTCATGCCGACGTAGCGGTTCTCGACGATGTCGATGCGTCCGACGCCGTGCTGGCCGCCGAGTCGGTTGAGCTCGGCGATGACCTTGCCCGGCGTCATGGGCTGATCGTCGATGGCGACGATGTCGCCGTGCTCGAAGGTGAGGCGAAGGCTGTGGGGCTTATTCGGCGCGTTCTCCGGCGACTGCGTCCAGCGCCACATGCCTTCGGCGGGCTCGGTCCAGGGATCCTCCAGCTCGTTGCCCTCGAACGAGATGTGCATGAGGTTCGCGTCCATGGAGTAGGGGGATTCGTTGCCGCTCTTGCGCGCGATGGGGATGTCGTTGTCGGCCGCGTAGGCGAGCAGCCGTTCACGGGAGTTGAGATCCCACTCCCGCCAGGGCGCGATGATCCGGATGTCGGGCTTCAGCGCGTAGGCGCCGAGCTCGAAGCGCACCTGGTCGTTGCCCTTGCCGGTGGCGCCGTGGGCGATGGCATCCGCGCCGGTCTCGTCAGCGATCTCCACCAGGCGCTTGGCGATCAGGGGTCTCGCGATGGACGTGCCGAGCAGATACTCGCCTTCGTAGATGGTGTTGGCGCGAAACATGGGGAATACGAAATCCCGGGCGAACTCTTCGGTGAGGTCCTCGATGAAGATCTCGCTCGCGCCCATGGCCGCGGCCTTCTTGCGCGCGGGCTCGAGCTCCTCGCCCTGGCCGATATCGGCGGTGAAGGTGACGATCTCGCAGCCGTATTCGTCCTGGAGCCATTTGAGGATGATGGATGTGTCCAGGCCGCCGGAGTAGGCAAGGACGACTTTCTCGGCTTTCACTGTCGCGTCTCGCTCGTGGTGGTGACGGCCGGGGTGCGGCCGGAAAACTGGCAATGATACCCATTTCGATCATCCAGATCCCTCGAAATGCGGGCGTTGTCCCGCGACGGCGCTATTCTTTAGTATTCGCCGTTCTCTGAAATCCGTCTGGAGGCGTTCGTGGCCACCCGTAGAAGATTCCTCGCCGGTCTCGGTGCCGCCGCCGCGCTGTCGCCGCTGGCTTCGCGCATCGCGGCGGCCGACACCCGCGCGCCCGCCGTCGCGGTGCCCGGCTACGGCCCGTTGCGGACGGACCCGGAAGGGCTCCTGGATCTCCCGGACGGCTTTCGCTACAGCGTCGTCTCCCGGGTCGGCCAGGACATGGACGACGGCTTCGTGGTCCCCGGTCTCCCCGACGACATGCACGCGTTCCCGGGCGCGAACGGGCGCACGATCATCGTGCGCAACCACGAGCTCCATCCCGGCTCCGAGCAGACCGCGTTCCGCGCCATGAAGGGCTCGCTCAGCGACGCGCAGCTCGCGCGCATCTACGACCCGGGGGCCGGACGGGGCGGGACGACCACGCTGGTGGTCGACACGGCGGCCGATTCCGAATCGGTCCCCGTGGAACGGCAGTTCCTGAGCCTCGCCGGGACGCTGCGCAACTGCTCCGGCGGCGCGACGCCCTGGGGTAGCTGGGTGAGCAGCGAGGAGATGGTCATCGGCGCCGGGCAGTACGGCGCGCGGCGCGCCCACGGCTACAACTTCGAGGTGCCGGCATCGGCTTCCGGTCTCGTGGATCCGGTGCCCCTGGAGGCCATGGGGCGCTTCAACCACGAGGCGGTCGCCGTGGACCCGGCTACCGGGATCGTCTATCAGACCGAGGACCGGGAAGACAGCCTGCTCTACCGCTTCCTCCCGGACGAGTCCGGGCGGCTCGCCGCAGGCGGCCGCCTGCAGGCGCTCGCCATCCGTGATCTGCCCGGTGTGCACACGGGCAACCGGCGTAACGCCGACGTCACGTTCCCCATTGGCGAGCGTTTCGCCGTTGAGTGGGTGGATCTGGATGACGTCACCTCGCCGAACGACGACCTGCGCCACCAGGGCCGCGCCCGGGGCGCCGCCGTTTTCGTCCGCGGCGAGGGCATGACGGTGGAGACCGATGGCGGGGTCCGCATCTGGTTCGTCTGCACGACCGGCGGCCCCTTCGAGCTCGGGCAGCTGTGGTGTTACCGGCCCTCCGCCGGCGAAGGGGGCAGCGTCGAGCTCGGCGTCGAGCCGCGCAACGCGAAGCACCTGCAGAACGGCGACAACCTCACCGTCGCGCCCTTCGGCGATCTGCTGGTATGCGAAGACAGCCCCGCGGATCAGCGCATCGTCGGCATCACCAACGGGGGCGGCATGTACGCTCTGGCGGCGAACCCCAGGAGCAATTCCGAATTCGCCGGCGCCACCTTCTCCCCGGACGGCGGCACCCTGTTCGTCAACCTCCAGAACCCCGGCCTGACCTTCGCCATCAAGGGCCCCTGGCACACGCGGGAGAGCTCGTAGGTTGGGTTAGCTTCGTAGGTTGGGCTGAGCGAAGCGAAGCCCAACAACCGAGACCCGGTTACCTGCAATGCAGGTAATGATCCCGCAACACCCCCGACACGCAAGCCGTAATCCTCTTCCCCGTCGCAATATCGAGAAACTCGTTCGGCCCATGGGCATTAGACCCCGGCCCCAGCACGCCGGTGATCAGGAACTCCGACGCCGGATACTTCTCCCCCAGCATGGCCATGAAGGGGATCGTGCCCCCTTCGCCCATGTACACCGCATCCCGCCCGAAGAACTCCCTCGACGCCGCACCCACGGATGACGCCAGCCAGTCGCTGACCGGCGGCGCGCTCCAGCCGTCGGCGGCCATCTCCGGATGGAAGCCGACGCGGGCGCCGTTGGGGGGATCGGATTCCAGCAGCGATTTCAGTCGTTGCGACGCGGCCTCGGCGTCGCAGGTGGGGGGAAGGCGCAGGGAGAGGCGCACCGCCGTCATGGGGCGGGCGACGTTGCCGGCGGCCTCGAGGGCGGGGACGCCTGCGACGCCGGTGATCTCGAGCGCCGGCCGCCAGGTGCGATCGAGTACCAACTCGGCGCCGTCGCCGCCGGTAGGCCCGGCGCCATCGACGAAGGGGAAGCGGGTGTAGAGTCCATCGCCGAGCACCCGGGCGGCCGCGCGCGCCTGCTCCGCGCGCTGCTCGGGTATGTCCGCTTGGAACGAGGGGTCGAGGATGCGGCCGCTCGCCTCGTCCTCGAGCCGGCTCAGCAGCTGGCGCAGGATCCGGAACGAGGACGGCACGATGCCGCCGGCGTCGCCGGAGTGCACGCCCTCCTTCAGCACCTCGACGACGAGATCCCCCGCCGCCATGCCCCGCAACGAGGTCGTGCACCACAGCTGATCGTAGTTGCCGCAGCCGGAGTCCAGGCAGATCACGAGATCCGGGCTGCCGATGCGCGGCGCGAGGGCGTCGAGATAGTGGGGAAGATCGTAGCTGCCGCTCTCCTCGCAGGCCTCGATGACGATCACGCAGCGCGCGTGGGGAATACCCTGCTCGCGGAGCGCGTGGATGGCTGCGAGACTCGCATAAGCCGCGTAGCCGTCGTCGGCGCCGCCCCGGCCGTAGAGCCGCCCGTCCTCGATGACCGGCGTCCACGGCCCGAGTCCCTCCCGCCAGCCCTCCATCTCCGGCTGCTTGTCCAGGTGCCCGTAGAGGAGCACGCAGCGCTCGCTCCCGTCGTCCCCGCTGCCCGGGACGTCCATGTAGATGAGGGGTGTGCGCCCGGCGAGGCGGACCACCTCGAGCTCCATGTCCGGCAGCGCATACTCGCGGCACCAGCGCACGATGAGCGAGACGGCATCCTCCATGTGGCCGTGGCTCTCCCAGTCCGCGTCGAAGGCGGGGGACTTGTTCGGGATCTTTATGTACTCCACGAGCTCGGGGACGATGGAGTCGTCCCACAGTGCATCGATGAAGCGTTGGGTGGCTGCGCTATCCATGATTCGTTTCTCCGCCGGCGACACGAGCGGCTATTATAGCCACGCCCCCTCGAGTGCCTCTTGAGATGCCATGATCCTGCACGTGGATATGGACGCATTCTACGCGTCCGTGGAAGAGCTCGACGATCCCGGCCTCGCCGGACAACCCGTCGTGGTGGGCGGCACCCCGGATGGGCGGGGCGTCGTGGCGGCGGCCAACTATGTCGCCCGGGAGTACGGGGTTCACAGTGCCATGCCGGCGGCTCAGGCGCGGCGGTTGTGCCCCGACGCCGTATTCATCCGCTCGCGCATGGACCGCTATGCCGAGGTATCCCGGAGTCTTCGCGCCATCTTCGCCCGCTACACACCCCTGGTGGAGCCCCTGTCCCTGGACGAGGCGTTCCTCGACGTGAGCTCCAGCCTGCGCCTGTTCGGAAAAGGGGAGGTCATCGCCCACCGTATCAAGGACGAGATCCGCACGGAGCTCGGCCTGGTGGCATCGGTGGGCGTCGCGCCCAACAAGTTCCTCGCCAAGCTCGCGAGCGATCTGGACAAGCCCGATGGCCTGGTAGTGGTCCCGGAGGACGACATCCAGGCCTTCCTCGACCCACTCCCGGTGTCCCGCCTGTGGGGAGTCGGGAAGGTGTCGAACCGGCGCCTGGAAGAGCTGGGTGTGCGCACCATCAGCGATCTGCGCGCTCTGCCCCGGGATCTGCTGACCGGGCGCTTCGGCCAGTCCGCCACCCACCTCCTGGAGCTCGCCCGCGGCATCGACGATCGCCGGGTCGTGCCCGATCGGGACGCCAAGTCCATCAGCCACGAGACCACATTTGCGACGGACATCGGCGATGCCGAGGTCTTGAAGTCCTGGCTGCTGGATCTGAGCGAGCAAGTGGCCACGCGTCTCCGCCGCCAGAACCTCCGGGGCAGGACCGTGTTCATTAAGATGCGCTATGGAGATTTCCGCACCGTGACTCGCTCGGAGAGCCTGGACGCGCCCACCAACGTCACCCGCGATCTGTATGCAAGCGCCGCGCGCCTGCTCCGCGCGCAGCTCGCTCGCGACCCTGGCGCGCTGCGCCTCCTCGGCATGGGCGTCAGCGGCGTCACCACCGAGTCCATGGAGCAGGGCCAGCTCTTCGGACAGGGCGAGCGCGAGCATCAGCGGCGCATCGACACGGTGGTGGACGCGATAAAATCCCGCTTCGGCAATCGCGCCATGCGCCGCGGGGGCGGGGCGCGGCGGCCCGGGGATCATGGTCCGGATTGAACCACGAGGAAGCGCATGCAGATCTGCTGTGCGGCTGCCTGACGGACGTCTGCGTCCACTACACTTTCGTCGATGGACACCACTCGGACTACTTCTGCCGGGTGATCGAGGATTGCGTCGCCGGCTCATCCGAGAGGGCGCACGAAGGGGCGTTGCAGGCCATGGAATATCTGCAGGCGGGCGCGCGCCGCTCGCTCGATGAGGTGCTGGACGCGATGGACAGGTGTAGTGAAAACCTAACCCTCTGAAACTGCTGCTAAAATCTAATCTCACTCAACCAGGGCACACTCGCTTACCGATTTCATGCGTCTCGCTCCCTTCCTGATTTATATCCTCGGCATCTTCGTGGCGACGGCCGTGACCTCCTATCCGGTATTCCTCGGGTTGGAGTACCTGGGCCTGCGCGACATGCCCTTCGACCAGATGGTGACCCGCCTCCTGAAGCTCTACGGCCTGCTGGGGCTGTGGCCCCTGCTGACGAGCTTCCACCTCAACACGCGGGCGGGCTGGGGCTACGCTCGGGGCAGCGGCGGGCGCGGGTTCCTCAAGGGCCTGTTGCTCGGCGCGAGTATCGGGTTCGCGACCATGGCGCTGGTCGTGCTGGTCCTGCTGGTCTTCGAGATCCGTGTCGCGCGGCCCGGGGTCGTGCTGAGTCCGGCGGCCGTGACCGTGATGGTGCTGCAGAGCGCCTTCGCCGGCCTGATGGTCGGATTCATCGAGGAGACCTGGTTTCGCGGGGCCCTGCAATCGAGCGTCGGCCTCGTCACTAACAGCGCCTTCGCCATCGTGGTGCTCTCGTTCCTGTACGGCGCGATTCACTTCGTGAGCTCCGACATCCGCATCCCCGCCGACGAGGTGGGGTGGCTGAGCGGCACCGCTGTCCTGTTCACCAGCCTGCACGGGTTTCGCGATCCCGCCTTCTTCGATTCGCTTTTCGCACTCGTCGCCGGCGGAATCCTGCTCGGATTGATCCGCCTTCGCACGGGACGCATCGCCGAGTGCATCGGCATACATGCCGGGTGGGTGATGGTCGTGAAGATCCTGCGCCAGACGACGTATCCGAACTCGGAGGCGAGCTGGTCGTTCATGATCGGCAACTACGACGGGGTCATCGGAATTCTCGCGGGGCTGTGGTTCAGCTCCCTCGCCATTGTCTTCTACGTCCGCTACGGGCGGCGCCCGTCCGCCGGCTGATTCCCAGCCATGAACGACAAGGTCGAATACGAGATTAGCACGGCCACTTACGAGTGGACGTCGCGCTTGTTCACGCTGCTGAGGAAGGTCCTCGCGGTCAATCTCAAGCTGCACCATCGCGATGCGCAGATCGCCGATGGCGACATCTTCCTGTTCAATCATTTCGCGCGCTTCGAGACGTTTATCCCGCAGTACCTTATCTATACGGAGAGCGGCGCCTACTGCCGCTCCATCGCCGGTAGAGAGTTCTTCGTCGAGGGCGATCCCTTTTCCAACTATCTGATTCGCGTCGGCGCCGTGCCCGACGATCTCCCTGATCTCCTGCCCTTCCTGGGCAGAGAGATCCTGCGCGGGCGCAAGATCGTCGTGTTCCCCGAGGGCGGCATGGTCAAGGACAAGCGCGTCCTGGACGCGAAGGGCGCCTACAGCGTGTATTCCCGCACGGCCGAGGTGCGGCGCAAGCACCACACGGGCGCCGCGGTGCTCGGCCTCGCGCTGGAGGCGTTCAAGAGCACCGTGCGCAGGGCGGACGAGGCGGGTCATTCGCGCCGCATCGAAGCCTGGGCGGAGTCCCTCGAGCTCGGGAGCGGCGGCGATCTTCTCGAAGCCGCGCGCCGGCCCACCCACATCGTGCCGGCGAACATCACCTTCTACCCTATCCGAGTCGGCGACAACCTCCTGCGTCAGGGGGCGGAGATCCTCAACAGGGGCCTGAGCCGGCGCCTCTCCGAGGAGCTGCTCATCGAGGGAAACATCCTCCTTCGGGACACCGACATGGACATCCGCCTGTGCAAGCCGGTGCGGGTGACGGACAGCTGGCGGTGGGTGGACAGGCGCCTCATCGACCGAGTCACGCCCGGGCTCGAATCTCTCGGCGATGCCTTCTCGCTGCGCCCGGACGCCGGGCGCTGGGACCGGCGCCTGCTCGCGCGGCGCCTGCGCCGCAATGCCATGGATCTTCGCGACGACTACATGCACCGCATGTACATGGGGGTGACGGTCAACCTGAGCCATCTTGCCTCGAGCCTCGTGGTCGGACTCGTCGACCGTGACGGGGACGCCATCGAGGGCGAACGCTTTCGCCGCATGCTCTACCTGGCGGTCAAGCGGGTGCAGTCGGAGTCAGACATTCATCTGCACCGCAGCCTGCGCAATCCGGAAGCCTATCGTGGCCTCGTGGGAGGGGAGTGCGCCGGCCTCGATCAATTCCTCCGCACGGCCTCGAAGTCCGATCTCATCGAGCGCGATGACGGCCGCTACACATTCCTGCCGAAGCTGCGCTCCGAGCACGCCTTCGACGAGGTGCGCCTGGAGAATCTCGTCGAGGTCTATGCCAACGAGGCGGCGCCGTTGCGCGGTGTCGCCTACTCGGTGAAGGAGGCGCTGGACGGGGCCGGACAGATCCCGCCTGAGACCCTGGCGATGTTGCGCTTCGATGACGCGCTGATCAGCTACGAGTGGGATCGACAGGAGTACTCGAAGCCGCGTTACCGTGACATCAACGACGCCGAGACCGCGACGCGGAGCGGCGCGCCCTACCTGTTGATGCCGGAAAAGCCGCTCCCCCTCGGCGTGGTGCTGGTGCACGGCTTTCTGGCATCCCCGGCGGAGCTGCGGGACCTCGGTGAGCAGCTCTACGCGCGCGGCTATCCGGTCCTCGGTGTGCGGCTCAAGGGTCATGGGACGTCGCCGTGGGATCTTCGCGAGCGCAGCTGGCAGGATTGGCAGGATTCGGTGCGCCGGGGCTTCTCGATCATGGCGGCGCTCGCGCCGCGGGTCGCCGTGGTCGGATTCTCCACGGGCGGCGCGCTCGCGCTGATTCTCGCCGCGGAGCGCCCGCCGGAGCTGGCAGGTGTCGTCGCCGCGTCAGTCCCCATGAAGTTCCAGGACCGGGGCATGCGCTTCATCCCCCTGGTGCACGGCGCCAACAAGTTGGTGCGGTGGGTGTCTTCCTTCGAGGGCATCAAGCCGTTCCAGCCCAACGACTCGGAGCATCCGGATATCAACTACCGTCACATGCCGGTGCGCGGTCTGTACGAACTGACGCTGTTGGTGGACGCGCTGAAGAAGAGCCTGCCGTCGGTGTCCTGCCCGGTGTCACTCCTGCAGGGAAGCGACGATCCGGTCGTGGTGCCGGACAGCGTCGACGCGATCATGGAGGGTCTGAGTGAGGGGGACGTGGAGCTGAAGATGATCGACTCGACGCGCCACGGAATTATCAAAGAGGATGTCGGCGGGACCCGGGACGCGATCGCCTCCGCCCTCGACGCGTGGGCGGATCCCGGGGGTTGGAACCGGAACCAGTCCGGGGACTAGTCCTTGTCGTGGCGGTTCTTCAGCCGTTGCACCTGCTCGCGGGCCCGGTCGAGGGCTTCCTTGGCCTTCTTGCGCTCGTCGGCTTCCTTGGAGCGCTCGGTCATCGGCGCCTCCTTCTGAGTCGTCGACTGCTGCTCCATCTCGCGCATGCGCAGACTGTGCTCGATTGAGCTCACGCTGTCGTCGAAGCCGCCGGAAAGCTGGGACTTCACGTCCGACATGAGATCTTCGGCCTCCTTGGCTTCCTGGTGCAACTTCGCCTTCTTCGCCTTGAGACGTTCGAGATCCTTCTCCTTCGATGCCGCCGTGCCGTCCCGACCCCGCTCGTCCGCGAGCCAGGTCTCGGCCTCCTCGTACAGGGTCAGGCGCGTCTCTTCCTCCAGCGCCCGCTGGCGCGCGAGGCGCTCTTCCACCAGCAGCTGCGCCCGTTGGGCCTGGGCGCGGGCCTGGGCCGCCGCGTCGATCTGCTCACTCGCCTCGGACACCTTGTCCTCGAACGTGTGCAGCTCGGTGCGCAGTGCCACCATGGTGCTACTGGGGTCGAAGGTTCCGGCGTCGCCCTCGGGGCCCTTGAAGGGCACCACGTTGGACGGTTTGGCGCGCTGTTTGGCACGCTGTGCCTGCTGTGCCTGCTGTGCTGCCTCGAGGCGCCGGCCGGCCTCCTGGCGGGCGTTGGCGGGCGCGGGTGTGGCGCTGCCGCGCCGGGCCTTCTCCTCGGCGGCGCGCAGCTTCGCCGCGACCTGATCCGCCTGGCGCTGGGCCTCGCGCTTCGCCTTCTCCGCGCTGGAGAGCTCCTGGCTGGCCTTGCGCACGGACTTCATGCTGTCGTTGAACTGTGATTCGAGCTTGCGCCGTTCCGCCAGCAAGCGCGACTCGGTGCGGGCGCGCAGCTGTTGTTCCGCAAGCGTCTGCTCGCGGCGGATCTTCTCCGCCTTCTCCGCGGCCGCGCGCTTGGCGGACTCCACCTCGTTGCGGATGCGTTCGGCTTCGATGGACATGGCGGATCGCGCCTGGGCGATCTGCGCCTCGAGGCGCTCGCGCTCCTTCTGGAAGTGCATTTCCGCCTCGGTCTGGGCCCGCTTGAGATCGTCCATGGCACCGGCAGCCTCGAGATATTCGCCCTGCAGGCGGTCCTTCTCCGCGGCGAGACGCACGTCGGTCTGCTGGCGCAGCTGCTCGACCACGGACTCGGCCTGTTGCCGCTCGTCGGCGGCCCGGGCCTCCATGGTGCGGATCATGGCCTCCAGCTCGAGCTTGCGCCGCTTCGCGGCAGCCAGGGCTTCCGCGGCCCGGGCGGCTTCCGCCTCGCCCCTTGCGCGCATCCTGACTCGCTCGCTGTCGCTCATGGAGCCATTGGCGGCGGCTTCCCGCATCGCGTCGGCCCGCGTCTTGCGCTCCATGGCGGTGCGGAGCTCCGCGTCTGCGAGCACCAACTGGGCCTTCAAATCGTCGACGGAACTATCGTTGCCCCCGTGGACATCTCTTCCCATCAATCCGTCCTCCAAGACACACACCGAAAAACCCTGCTCTCTCAGCAGGGCGGCAGCGGCAATACTGCGCTGCCCGGTGTTGCAATACATTACGTAGGGTACCTTCCGGTCGAGCTCACGGCTACGGCCGCCGATCTCGGCCAGTGGCATGTTCACGCTGCCCGGCAAGCCGTCGTTGCGATGCTCGTCGGGGAGGCGCACGTCCAACCACTTCGCGCCACGCCTTACCAGTTTATCGGCCTCCCCCCAGCTCACCTGATCCATGCTGGACTTGCCGGCAAGCTGCAGGAACTGTGTTCTGCTCAGCCGCCGCAACCAGCCGTCCGTGCGCATGGTCACGGTGCTGCGGCGGGCGCCGCTCGCGCCGAGCACCTCTTCGCCGAAGCTGTCGCCGGGGGCGAGCTCGCCCAGGGTGCGCGGCAGAATCTCGCCGCTCTCCCTGCGGGTCATGGAGCAGCGGCCTTCCATCAGGATGTAACAGTAGTTCCCCCGTTCGCCCTGGCGAATCACGACATCCCCGGCGTGCACCTGCACGGGCTCGGCGAGCTCCAGCAACCGCTGTACGTTGGCCGGCGGGATGTGGGAGAAGATCTGCGATCTGAGCAGGCGCGCGATGATCTGCTGCGAGTCCAGCGGGCTGCGGGTCGCGCGGCGATGGGTCGTCGCGCCGGCGGAGGGCTCCTCGAGGATGAGGAGCGCACTGACCCGCGCCCGATCCACTCTGAGCAAACGGACCGAGTCGTTGGCGCGGGCCGAATCGAAGGGCGTCTGCAGGTGGGAGAGCGGGAATCGGGCTTCGTCGCTGCCGCCCTTGACGCTTCCGACGCGGGTCGTCGCGGTATAGAGCTCGAGCTCTCCCTGGACGACGTAGTAGGCCTGATCGGAGGTCTTGAAGTTGGTGGGGACCGCATCCCCCGGGTGCAGCTCCGAGACGCCGGCGAAGGGCACGAGCTGAGAGATATGGGCCAGGGCCAGGCCGTTCATTGGCACGAACTGACGCAGCAGCGCCTCATCGACGCCGAGCTGGCCTGCCTCGATTGCCCGTGCCTTCGCGCCCATCAGAGTGTACGTGACCGTTGCAATTTACGAGTTTAGTTCATGTCAATTCGAGGTTTTATGACGGAGTTCAAATTCTGGAGAATTGCCTTCGTCATCCCTTTTCCCGGTTCCCGTGGGCTCCAGGCAGACCAACAGCGTCTTCTGCAACTCGTTAAAGTTGTCGTCGCTCACCATGAAGAGTCTGTCGCCCCGGTGGCGGGCCAGTCCCTCGAAGTTGTCGACGCTCCAACCCCGGGACGAGTCCAGCACGGCGAGGGTCTCGACGGCCAGCAACGCGTCGTCCTCATGGAAGTCTAGTCGGGTCCGGCGCAACGCAATCACGATAGGAACGAACATCAGGCCGTGGCCTCGCTCGAGAGTCAGCAGGCCCCCGTCGGGCAGCGCCTCCAGGTCCACGAGAGAGGCGTTCGGGGTCCCCAGCAGGGGGTAGCGCCAGCGCCTCCCATCAAGGGCGAAGAGCTCCACCACACGGTCCTCTGCCCCCGGGAGGGGACGCTCGGGGCCGCTCACGAAGCCGGCGGCGGGCAGCCAGGTGAGGGCCTCCAGGGCCTTATTGGGGTCCGCGTAGCGGCGCCTGTCCCGCATATCGGCAGGCAGCTTCAGGTTGGCCAGGTAGCGGCCCTCGGGGGTGAACTGCAGTATCCGGGGGTGGCGCTCGAAGGACACGCTGAGCACGGTGTCGCCGGGTTTGCCGTTGTTCGCGTGTTGGGCTACCAGGGCCTCCGCATCGGCGTAGACTCCTTTCAGGGGCCGGTTACGGTGATCCCGCAGGGCGTAGGCGGCGAGCAGTGCGACCCGGACCAGGCGGCCGTCCTCGAAGGCAGGGCGGAGATGGAAGAGCGCGCCGCTGTCCGAGAGCGCGTAGAGGCGTGAGGCGTCCTCGTCCCAGGCGATACCGGACAGGCCGCCCAGGGTCAGGCCGTTCATGGACACCGGCGCCAGGGCGACGGTGCCGAGCAGCCGGATGCCCTCGAAGGTCTCCCCGGGTGCCACGTGGGGCGAGAGGCGGTAGGGCCGGGACACGTCCGTTCCGGCGTCGGCGGCGGCCGCCGGCGCCGAAATCATGGAGATGATCACCAGGATGGCCCACGGGATGGACGGCAGGACACCGGTCCCGATCACTCCCCCAGGGCCTCGAGGAAGCGCGCGGGCTGCTCCGCGTGTACCCAGTGGCCCGCGCCCTCGATGGTGACGATCTCTGCCCGGGGAAAGAGCGCGCGGATGGTTCCTTCGTCGGCGGGTTGGACGTAATCGGAGTTGGCGCCCCGCAGGAAGCGGGCAGGGCCCGGATACGGTGGCGCCGAGGGATCGACCGGGAAGTCGAGGAGCGCGGGCATGCTGGCCGCGACACCTTCCAGGTTGATGCGCCAGGCGAAACCTTCCGAGGAGCTGGCGAGGTTCTGCAGGACGAACATGCGCATGGCGGTGTCGGGTATGGATTCCTCGAGCATCGTCTCGGCATCGGCGCGCCGGGTCACGCGGCCGAGGTCCAGCGACGCCATCGCCGCGAGAGTCGGCCCGTGATCGTGATGGGAGACGGTGGGCGCGATATCCACGACCACCAGACGCCGGACCCGCTGGGGCGCGGCAAGGGCGAGGAGCATGGCGGTCTTGCCGCCCATGCTGTGGCCGACGACGGTGGCCGCGTCGATGCCGTGTTCGTCGAGAAACCCGCGCACGTCATCCGCCATGTCCGGGTAGGTCATGGTGTCCACGTGGGGGGACGCGCCGTGGTTGCGCAGGTCCAGGCAGTAGACACGATGGGTCTCGCCCAGCTTGCGGGCGATGCTGCGCCAGTTGCCGCTCGAGCCCAGGAGTCCGTGGAGGATCACCACGAAAGGCCCCGACGTGCCCTCGGACTTGAAGTTCAAGACGACGGCCATGATGGCGCCGGCGCTACTTGCGCCGGGGCAGGTAGAGATCGGTGATGGTGCCTTCCGCCATCTCGGCGGCGAAGTTCACGGTCTCGGAGAGCGTCGGGTGGGGGTGAATGGTCAGCGCGATGTCGGCGGCATCGGCGCCCATCTCCAGTGCGAGTGTCGCCTCGGCAATCAAGTCTCCGGCGTGGGGCCCCACGATGCCGGCGCCGATTAGGCGCCCGCTGCTCTTGTCGAAGAGCAGCTTGGTCAGACCCTCGTTGCGGCCCATCCCCAGGGAGCGCCCGCTGGCCGCCCAGGGAAACGTGGCCTTGTCGAACTCGAGCCCCTGTTCCTTCGCCTCCGTTTCCGTGACGCCGGTCCAGGCAACCTCGGGATCCGTGTAGGCGACGCTCGGGATGGCGAGGGCATCGAAGTGGGACTTCTCGCCGCTGGCGGCCTGGGCCGCGACCTTGCCCTCGTGGGTGGCCTTGTGGGCGAGCATCGGCTGGCCGGTGATGTCGCCGATGGCGAAAATGTGCGGCACGTTGGTGCGCTGCTGGGAGTCCACGGGGATGAAACCCGCGTCGTCCACGGCGACGCCGGCCGCGTCGGCGCCGATACGATGACCGTTGGGCCGCCTGCCCACGGCCACCAGGACCCGGTCGTAGGTCTCCGATGCCGGCGCCTTGGCGCCCTCGAAGTGCACGGTGAGGCCCTTCTTCCCGGCGTCGATGCCGGTCACCTTCGTGCCGAGGTAGATGGCCTCGTAGAGCTTCTCGATGCGCTTCTGGAGCGGGCGCACGAGATCCCGATCGCATCCCGGCATGAGGCCGTCCAGCAGCTCCACCACGCTGACCTTCGAACCGAGTGCCTGGTATACCGTCGCCATCTCGAGGCCGATGATGCCGCCGCCGACGACCAGCAGTCGTTTCGGCACGTCCTCGAGGAGCAGCGCGTCGGTGGAGTCCATGAGCCGCGGATCGTCGTTGGGGAAGGGGGGTATCGCCGTCGCCTGGGAGCCCGCCGCGATGATGGCCTGCTCGAATCCGACGCGCACCACGCCGTCGGCGCCGCTTACCTCGAGCATGTTGGGTGACGCGAAGCGCGCGACACCGGTCACGACTTCGACCTTGCGTTGTTTGGCGAGTCCCGCGAGTCCCTTGGTGAGCTGCGCCACCACCGAATCCTTCCAGGCGGCAAGCTTGGGAAGCGTTATCTTCGGTTTGCCGAAGGCGACGCCGTGCCCGGCCATGGCCGCCGCCTCGTTGATGACCGCGGCGGTGTGCAGCAGCGCCTTCGAGGGGATGCAGCCCACGTTGAGGCAGACGCCGCCCAGCGCCGGATAACGCTCCACGAGCACCGTCCGGCGGCCGAGATCCGCGGCGCGGAAGGCGGCGGTGTAGCCGCCGGGTCCGGCGCCGATGACGACGACCTCCGCCTGGATGTCCGCGTCGCCACCGGCGACGGCGGCTTCAGGTGCGGGTGCGGGTGCGGGCGACTCGGTGTCCGCCGCCGGGGCGGCGGGAGCCGGCTCCTCCGCGCCCTCCAGGGTCAGGATCACGCTGCCCTGGGATACCTTGTCGCCGACGGCCACGGCCATGGACTTGACCACGCCGGCCGCCGGGGAGGGCACGTCCATGGTGGCCTTGTCGCTCTCCAACGTGATGAGAGCCTGTTCGACCTCGACGCGATCGCCGGGGGCGACCGCCACCTCGATGATCTCGACGGCGTCGAAGTCGCCGATGTCGGGGACGACTACCTCCATCACAGGAGCAGGCGCCGGACGTCCCCGAGCACACCGGCCAGGAACGCCATGAAGCGCGCGGCCTCGGCCCCGTCGATGACCCGGTGGTCGTAGGAGAGGTCCAGAGGCAACATGAGCCGGGGCGCGAACGCTTCGCCGTCCCATACCGGTGTCATGCGGGATCGCGTGACGCCGAGGATCGCCACCTCCGGCGCGTTCACGATGGGCGTGAACGCGGTCCCGCCGATGCCGCCGAGGCTCGAGATGCTCATACAGCCGCCCTGCATCTCGTCGGGCTTGAGCTTGCCGTCCCGCGCCCGGGCGCTCAGCTCGGCGAGCTCCCCGCCGAGATCCAGGATGCCCTTGGTGTCGACGTCCCGGATGACTGGCACGACGAGCCCGTTCGGCGTATCCACGGCGACGCCGATGTGGAAGTACTTCTTCAGCACGAGGCTCTCGCCGTCGGCGGCGAGGGACGCGTTGAAGGTGGGGAATTCGCGCAGCGCGGTGCAGACGCCCTTCATGATGAACGAGAGTGCCGTGACCCGCACGCCCTGGCGCGCCGCCTCCTCTTTAAGGGAGCGGCGGAACGCTTCCATCTCGGTCACGTCCGCCTCGTCGTGGTGTGTGACGTGGGGCACGTTGAGCCAGGCGCGGCGCAGGTGCTGCCCCGAGATCTTCTTTATGCGCGAGAGGGGCTGAATCTCCACTTGGCCGAATTTGGCGAAGTCCACTACCGGGATCGGAGGGATCCCCGCGCCGGGCACGCCGCTGTCCGCGGTCGGGGCACCCCCGGCCAGCGCGCCCTTGACGAATCCCGTGACGTCGTCGCGCAGCACCCGCCCCTTGCGGCCGGTACCCCGCACGCGGCTCAGATCGACGCCGAGCTCCCGGGCGAAGTGGCGCACCGATGGGGTGGCGTGGGATGGTGCGTGGGGCGCCGCCGCCGGTGAGGGCAAAGACGCGGTGGGTGAGGGACGGGCCGACGGTGGGGGCGTGGGCGGCGTCGGTGCCGCTGCGGGTGGCGTCGGCGTCGGCGGAGCCGGTGGCGACGCTACCGCCTCCGCTTTCGGCGCCGCCTCGGCCGCGGGCTCCGATGCCACATCGTTCACCTCGAGGGTGAGGATGAGCGAGCCTTCGGAGACCGTGTCGCCGAGCTTGACCTTCATCTCCTTGACCACGCCCGCGGTGGGCGAGGGCACGTCCATGGTGGCCTTGTCGCTCTCCAGGGTGACCAGGGGATCCTCGGCCATCACCTGATCGCCGGGCGATACGGCGATCTCGATGACCGGTATGTCCTGGAAGTCCCCGATGTCGGGTACGACGATTTCTTCGACCGTGGACAACGCTTTGTCTCCCTACAACCCGAGCGGGTCCGCTTTGTCGGTATCCACACCGTACTTCTTTATCGCCTCGGCGACCTTCGCGGCCGGGACGGCGCCTTCGTCCGCGAGCGCCTTCATCGCGGCTACCGCGACGTAGTTCCGGTCCACCTCGAAGAAGCGGCGCAGGTTCTTGCGCGTATCGCTGCGCCCGTATCCGTCGGTGCCGAGCACGACATAGCGGCGTCCGACGTATGGACGGATCTGATTCGCGTACATCTGCACGTAGTCGGTGGCCGCGACCACGGGACCGTCGTGCTTGGCGAGACATTGCGCCACGTAGCTCTGGCGCGGTTTCTCCTCCGGATGCAGCATGTTCCAGCGCTCCGTCGCGGCGCCGTCTCTCTGCAGCTCGGTGAACGACGGCGCGCTCCAGACGCTCGCCGCAACGCCGAAATCACTCTCGAGCATCGACGCGGCCGCCTGCACTTCCCGCAGGATCGTGCCGCAGCCCATGAGCTGCACGCTCGCCTTCTTCTTGCCGCGGCCGCCCTTGGCGCCTTCGCTCAACAGATACATGCCCTTCAGGATCCCGTCCCGCGCACCCTCGGGCATCTCCGGCTGCTGATAGTTCTCGTTCATCACCGTGATGTAGTAGAAGATCGACTCCTGGTCGGCGTACATGCGGCGCAGGCCATCCTGGATGACGACGGCGAGCTCATAGCCGAAGGTCGGATCATAAGAGACGCAGTTCGGGATGTTGGCGGAGAAGAGATGGCTGTGTCCGTCGTCGTGCTGCAATCCTTCTCCGGCGAGCGTCGTGCGGCCCGAGGTGCCGCCCATCAGGAACCCCCGCGCCTGGATGTCGCCGGCGGCCCAGGCCAGATCGCCGATGCGTTGAAAACCGAACATCGAATAGAAGATGTAGAAGGGGATCATGCTGATGCCGTGGTTGCTGTAGGCCGTGCCCGCGGCGATCCAGGACGACATGGCGCCGGCCTCGTTGATGCCTTCCTGGAGGATGTGCCCCTTCTTGTCCTCCCGGTAGTACATGAGCTGATCGGCGTCTTCGGGCTCGTAGAGCTGGCCCTTGATGGAGTAGATGCCGAGCTGCCTGAAGAGGCCCTCCATGCCGAAGGTGCGCGACTCGTCGGCGACGATGGGCACCACGTGCTGGCCTATGTTCTTGTCCTTGGTGAGCATGGTCAGTATGCGCACGAACGCCATGGTGGTGGAGATCTCCCGATCCCCGCTGCCCTTCAGCTGGCTCTCGAACGCAGTGAGCTCCGGCACCGCGAGGTGCTCCGCCTTGGTGCGTCGCGTCGGCAGGAAACCGCCGAGCGCCTTGCGCCGCTCGTGCATGTACTTGATCTCGGGGCTGTCCTCCGGCGGGCGGAAGAAGGGCGCGTCGGCGATGGCGTCGTCGGAGATCGGGATCTCGAAGCGATCCCGGAACGCCTTCAACGCATCCTCGCCCATCTTCTTCTGCTGATGGGTGATGTTCTGTCCCTCGCCGGCCTCGCCCATGCCGTAGCCTTTCACGGTCTTGGCGAGGATGACGGTGGGTTGCCCCGTGTGCTTCACCGCGGCGTCGTAGGCCGCGTACACCTTGTGGGGATCGTGACCGCCGCGATTCAGCCGCCAGACGTCCTCGTCGCTGAGGTTCGATACCATGTTCTTCAGCTCGGGATACTTGCCGAAGAAGTGCTCGCGCACGTAGGCGCCGTCTTTCGACTTGAAGTTCTGGTACTCGCCGTCGACGCATTCCTCCATACGCTTTCGCAGCAATCCTTTCGTGTCCCGCTGCAGCAGGGGATCCCAGTAGGATCCCCAGATGACCTTGATGACGTTCCAGCCGGCGCCGCGGAAGGCGCCCTCGAGCTCCTGGATGATCTTGCCGTTGCCGCGCACGGGCCCGTCCAGGCGCTGCAGGTTGCAGTTGATGACGAAGACCAGGTTGTCGAGCTCTTCACGGGACGCGAGAGTCAGGGCGCCCATGGACTCCGGCTCGTCCATCTCGCCGTCGCCCATGAAGGCCCACACCTTGCGCCGATCCGCATCGATGATGCCGCGGTTGTGGAGATACTTCATGAAGCGCGCCTGGTAGATGGCCATGATCGGGCCGAGCCCCATGGACACCGTCGGGAACTGCCAGAAATCATGCATGAGCCAGGGATGGGGATAGGACGAAAGGCCGCCTCCGTCCA
>CBDTYP010000010.1:0-22392 GCA_965364645.1 uncultured Gammaproteobacteria bacterium
AGGCTTCATTCGCGAGCAAGCTCGCTCCTACGGCGGAGTAAACCAATTCACAAAACGAAACCCACGTCATCCGAGTAGTTGGTCTCCCGCATCCCCGCCACCAACGCCGCGTAGTCGACACCGGTGCGCTCGCCGAGCTCCGCGGCGCGCCCGCGCAGATACGCAAATTCCAGCCGCGGCGGAGTATCGAAAGCCAGCACGACGAAATTGCGATACCCTGGAACCGCCAGCAGGAGCGTGCGCTCCTCGAAGGCCCGCTGAATGCCGTTCAGCACTTCCAGAAACCCGTCGTCCTCGTCGATCCAGAAGTTCGCCGCCAGCACGCCATCGCGCGCGAGATGCCGCCGGCAGCGCTTGTAGATATCCGTTTCGCGCATCCAGGCCGGCATCCCTCCGGCGCCGAATAGATCCAGCAGGACCAGATTCGCCGCCGGCCCATCGAAGTCGATTACCGAACGCGCGTCATCAATGATGATGCGCAGGCCGTCATCTTCTTCGCCAAGCTCGAAGTCCCGCCGGGCGATCGCGACGACCTCCGCGTCCTGCTCCCACGCGGTGACAGCGGTATCCGGAAAGTCGTGCCGGAGAAACCGGACCTGCGACGCGCCGCCGAGACCCAGCACCGATACGCGGTGCGGCGTGTCGATGAACAGGAGCCCGGCCATCATGGCCGCCGTGTAAGGGAGCAGCAGGCGCTCGGGGGCACCCTTGTCCATCAGGCTGTGCAGAGTCCCGTCCCCACCCTGCAGCCAGCGGTAGCGGTCGTCTTCGTAGACCTCGAAGGCGTCGCCGGTCTGCGCGAGCAGACGCGCGTGCGCGCGGTCGATGTGATCCTCGATGCGGGGAATCCCTTGCCCGTGCATGCTCGAATTGGGCACGGCGCGGGCTATGTGGGATCGGCCAGCGGCGTCACGCAGCGCGCCTCGTCGACCCGCGCGTTGTTGACCAGCGTGCTCACGGGATACACGGTCATGGCTTCGGGCGGGAAGGGCGCGAGCAGGGGCAGCACCTCGTCGGAACGGGTCACGCGGGGATCCAGCCACTGCTCGTAGTCGTCCGCGCCGATGATTACCGGCATGCGGTGATGCACCTCCGCGCCGAGCGCGTTCGCCTCGGTGGTGATGATGGCGCAGGTCTCGAGCGCATCACCCTCGGCCGGCTGCCAGCGCTCCCACAGGCCCGCGAAGCAGAACGGATTCCCGTCCTTCATGGTGAAGTAATAGGGCTGCTTGCGGCCCGCGACGGACTTCCACTCGTAGTAGCCGTCCGCGGGGATGAGGCAGCGTCGACTGCGGAAGGGGGTGCGAAACGCGGGCTTCGTGGCGACCGTCTCGGCGCGGGCATTGATCATGCGGTAGTTGCCGTCGGCCTGCTTGGCCCAGTGGGGGACCAGGCCCCAACGGAGCAACGTGAGCTCCTTCTCGTCCGGTCGCTCCATCCTGCAGGCCGGCACCGGCGTCGTCGGGGCAATGTTGTAGCGGGGCTCCAGAGCGAGATCCACGTCCATACCGAGCATGCGCGCGATATCGGGAAGCGCTGCTTTCAGCACGTATCGACCGCACATTCGACGCTCCTCCCAGCCTCTCCCAGAGATAGCGCGAGCATGGTATAAGTTCGTCTGGAGTACGCCAAGCGACCCGGGCCCCCACGACCAAGTGGCCAAGTGCCCGATGCGCCTGGCTTTTTTGTTTTCTGCAATCGGGCCCGCGCACACCGCCCGGTATGCCGCCCAGCACAATGGCCAGCGTTGAATCCCGCCCTGAACCCCGCCACCGGGGCCTGCCGAGCCCGAGCTTCCCCGAGGCACTCCCGATCAGCGCGCACGTCGCCGAGATCGGCCAGGCCATCCGCGCCCACCCGGTGGTCATCGTGTGCGGCGAGACCGGTTCGGGGAAGACCACGCAGCTGCCGAAGATCTGCCTCTCCATAGGGCGCGGCGCCGACGGGCTCATCGGTCATACGCAGCCGCGGCGGGTCGCGGCCCGCAGCACCGCCGCGCGCGTCGCCGACGAGCTCGATACCAACCTCGGCGAGGGTGTCGGCTACAAGCTTCGCTTCGACCAGCGGGTTGGTGACGATTGCTACTTGAAGGTGCTGACCGACGGCATGCTGCTGGCGGAGGTCCAGTCGGATCGGAACTTGAGCGCCTACGACACGATCATCATCGACGAGGCCCACGAACGCAGCCTCAACATCGATTTCCTGCTCGGGTACATCAAGACGCTGCTCGCGCGCCGCCGGGATCTGAAACTGATCATCAGCTCGGCCACCATCGACACGGAGCGCTTCTCGGAGTTCTTCGACGACGCACCCGTTATCGAGGTCTCCGGGCGCGGCTATCCGGTGGAGCTGCGCTACCAGCCGCCGGAGGAGGTCGCCGGCGCCGAGCCGGACCTGCACGACAGCGTCGTCGCGGTGGTCGACAAACTGTGTGACGAGGGTCCTGGGGACATCCTGGTGTTCCTGCCCGGCGAGCGCGACATCCGGGAGCTGCGCCAAACGCTGCGTCGGCAACGGGGAGAAGCCTGCGAGGTTCTGCCGGTGTATGCGCGCCTCCCGCTCGCCCAGCAGCAACGCCTGTTCGAGCCCCACCGCAAACGGCGCATCGTGCTGGCGACCAACGTCGCGGAGACATCCATCACTGTCCCGAACGTGCGCTACGTGATCGATCCCGGTCTCGCCCGCATCAGCCGTTACGGCCGGCGGGGCAGCGTGCAGCGTCTGCCCATCGAGCCCGTCTCACGGGCGTCGGCGGATCAACGCATGGGCCGTTGCGGGCGCACGGCGCCTGGCGTGTGCGTGCGCCTGTACAACGAAGAGAGCTATCTCGCGCGGCCGGAGTTCACGGAGCCGGAGATACGGCGCACCAATCTTGCCGCGGTGCTTCTCGAGATACGCGCCCTCGGCATCCAGGACCTGACGGCCTTCCCGTTTCTGGATGTGCCGGATCGGCGCCGGGTCAGCGACGGCTACCGATTGCTGCGCGAGCTCGGTGCCATCGACGCGGAAGACAGGCTGACGCCGGTGGGCCGCAAGCTCGCGCGGCTCCCGGTGGACCCTCCCATCGGGCGGATGATCCTCGCCGCGGAGGAGCTCGACTGCCTGAGTCAGGTGCTGGTGATCGCGAGTGCGTTGAGCGTCGCCGATCCGCGGGAGCGGCCGGCGGACGCTGAGGCGAAGGCGGCGCTTTCCCATCAACGCTACCAGGACGAGCGCTCCGACTTCATGGGGCTCTTGAAGCTCTGGGACTTCGCTCACGAGGGGACACGGGGTCTGCGCGGCGGCCGGTTGAAGAGCTTCTGCCGCAAGCATTACTTGAGCCTGCCGCGGCTGCGGGAGTGGCAGGAGGTGCATCGTCAGCTTCGGGAGATCGTCCGTCACATGGGATTGCGGCCACGTCGCCACGAGGCAAGCTTCTCGCGCATCCATCGGGCGCTTCTCGCGGGACTGCTCAGAAACATCGGCGTGCGTAACAGCGAGGGTACCTACACGGGGCTGCACGAGACGACATTCCACATCTCGTCCCAGTCCGGTCAGTCTCAGCGCCAGGCGCGCTGGGTGGTCGCCGCGGAGCTCGTCGAGACCAACCGGCTGTACGCGCACCAGGTGGCGCGCATCCGCACCGAGTGGATCGAGCGTGCCGCGGGCGATCTCCTGCGCCGTACCCACTTCGACGCGCACTGGGACGCGCAGCGCGGCGAAGTGATGGTGTTCGAGCAGACCGGCGTGCACGGTCTCACCGTGACACCGAAGCGCCGCGTGCGCCTCGCCCCCATCAGCCGCGAAGACGCCCATGCGATCTTCATTCAATCGGCCATCATGGACCGCACGCTGTCGTCTCCCGCTAAGTTCCTGAAGCAGAATGCCGCCGTCGTGGATGGGTTGCGCCGCTACGAGCACAAGCTGCGCCGTCCCGACGTTCTGGTGGCCGACGCGGACGTGTACGCCTTCTACACTTCGCTGCTTCCGGGCGACGTGTGCGATAGCAAGACATTCGAGGCCTGGCGCCGGCGCGCCGAGCGCGAAGATCCCGAAGCCATGCTCATGGATGCCGAGCGCCTGCAACGGACGCCGCTGCCCGACAGCGCGCAGTGGGACTTCCCGGATCGTCTCGAGTTCGAGCAGCAGGCGCTCACCCTCGTCTACCGCTTCGATCCGGCGGCAGACGACGACGGAGTCAGCGTCGAGATTCCGCTTGAGCTTCTCTCCCGTATAAGAGCCGAGCCTTTCGAGTGGCTGGTGCCGGGAATGCTCGAGGAGAAAGTGCTCGCCATGCTGAAGCTGTTGCCCAAGTCGAGCCGCCGGGAGATCCTGCCCCTCGCCGACGCCGCGCGAACCTTTCTCGACGTAGGCGCGCAGGGCACGGGCCCGCTGGGCGACGCGCTGCGGGAGTTCCTGCGCGGCCGGGGTGTCGACGTGCCCGAGGATTCCTGGCGGCGATCCCGGCTCGAGGCGAAGCTCAGTCCCTATCTGCTCATGAACTTCCGCGTGCTCGACGGCGACGGCACGGTCCTCGGCGAAGGGCGGGACGTTCTACGTCTGCAGGCGCGGCTCGGCGAACGGCCCGTTGCATCGCCGGCGCCGGCGTCGGGTGCGGGCTATCCCCGGGAAGGTCTCAGGGACTGGTCGGTCGGCGATCTGCCGGAGGTGGTGGAAGAGCGCAGGGAAGGGCGGCTCGTGCGGGGCTATCCGGCGCTGGTGGACCACCGGTCGTCGGTGTCGCTGGAGCTCTGTCCGAGTCCCGAGGCGGCGGCGGAGGTGCACGGCGCGGGCATCCGGCGCCTCTACTCCCTCGCGGCTTCCCGGGAGCTGCGCCGGGTGCTGCGGGATATGCCGCGCCTGGAGACCATGGAGCTGTTGCACGCAATGCTGCCCGATGCACCGGCTCACATGACGCCGGCGCTGGCGGACCACGCGCCATTGGGCCCCGCCATCCTGGATCGGGCGGTGGAACGGGTCATGCCGGACGCCGCCGGGGTCCGCGACGAGGCGGGATTCCGCGCTATCGAGGCCTCGGCGAACGGCGCGCTCTGGCCGGCGGTCGATGCCCTGGCCGGGTTGATCGACGCCATCCTCGAAGAGCATCGGGTGCTGGTGGGTTTGCGCGGCGAGCTCGAGCCCGTGCTGCCCGCTGAGAGCCTCGCCGACATCGACGAACAGCTCGGCCACCTGGTGTTCAGGGGCTTCGTCGAAGTCACCCCGGACGCGGCGCTCGAGGACTATCCGCGCTATCTGGCGGCACTCGGCACCCGTCTCGACAAGCTGCGCCGCGGCGGCGCCGGCGACAGTCGCAAGCTCGCGGCCATCATTCCCTTGTGGCAGCGCTTCGCGGCCCGGGCCGCCGACCATGCCGGACGCGGCCGTCGCGACCCGGAGCTCGATCGCTATCGCTGGATGCTCGAGGAGTACCGCATCTCCCTCTTCGCCCAGGAGCTCGGCACGGCCTTCCGCATCTCCCCGAAACGCCTGGAATCCCAGTGGCGCAAGGTCTCTCTTTAGGCAGGTGAGCGGAAATCCGCGAGATCCGCGCCTTCGACCGCGCGCTCCTCGTCTACACCCCCTCCCTGTCCCTCCCCCTCTTCAAGGGGGAGGGAACTCCTCCGGGAGGCTGGTGACCGGCATTCACGCCTTCCCGTGCCAGAGCGGAACGGGGAATAGGTATACTGTCCCTATATTTGCGTGTTGCGGAGTATTGGCACATGAAGAATGTCGTTATCGCGGGCTATGCGCGCTCGCCGTTTACCTTTGCGTCGAAGGGCGAGTTGAAGAGGGTGCGCCCGGACGACCTCGCCGCCCTCGTGGTGAAGGCGCTCATCGAGCGAACCGGGGTGAAGCCCGAGGACATCGAGGATCTCATCGTCGGCTGCGCGTTCCCCGAGGGCGAGCAGGGCTTCAACGTCGGGCGAATCATCGGCTTCCTCTCCGAGGTCCTGCCGATCTCGGTCGCGGGGGTGACGGTGAATCGCTTCTGCGGATCGTCGATGCAGTCCATCCACATGGCGGCGGGTGCGATCCAGATGAACGCGGGCGATGCGTTCGTCTGCGCGGGCGTGGAGTCCATGTCCCGGGTGCCCATGGCGGGATTCAACCCGATGCCGAATCCTCCCCTCTACGAGTCGAACCCTGGCGTCTACATGTCCATGGGCGAGACGGCGGAGAACCTGGCACAGAAGTATCAGATCACCCGTGAGGACCAGGAGGCGTTCGCGGTTGTCAGCCAGGAGCGGGCGGCGGCGGCCAGGGCGGATGGAAAGTTGCGCGACGAGATCGTCCCCGTCTCGGACAACGGCAGCGAGGTGAGCGAGGACGGTTGCATCCGCCCGGACACCGACGCCGAGGGCCTCGCGGGGCTCAAGCCCGCGTTCAGTGTCGACGGCAGCGTCACCGCGGGCACCTCGTCACCCCTGACCGACGGCGCCGCGGCCACGCTCGTGTGCAGCGAGGAATACGCGGAGGCCAACGGGCTCGAGCCCATCGCCAGGATCAAGAGCATCGCCGTCGGCGGATGCGCGCCGGAAATCATGGGCATCGGCCCCGTCGGCGCGACCCGCAAGGCGATCGCCCGCGCCGGCATCGCGCTCGACCAGGTGGGCGTCGTCGAGTTGAACGAGGCGTTCGCGGTCCAGGCCATGGCCTGCATGCAGGAGCTCGGCCTCGACCACGGCATCGTCAACATCGACGGCGGCGCCATCGCACTCGGTCATCCTCTCGGCGCCACGGGCGCGCGCATCACCGGCAAGGCCGCGTCGCTCTTGAAGCGCGAAGGCAAGCAGTTCGCCCTCGCTACCCAGTGCATCGGCGGCGGACAGGGCATCGCCACGGTGCTGGAAGCCGTATCGTGACTATCGAGCGCGTCGCGGTGCTCGGCGCCGGTGTGATGGGATCGGGGATCGCCGCCCAGGTGGCGAACGCCGGCTTCGATGTGATACTCCTCGACATCGTTCCGGAAGGCGCCAACGATCGCAATGCTATTGCTACTGGCGCCGTCGCGAGGATGCTCAAGACCCAGCCGGCTCCGCTCATGGATCCGCGCAACGCCAAACGGATCACGACCGGCAACCTCGAAGACGACATGAACCTGCTCGCCGAGGCAGATTGGATCATCGAAGCGGTGCTCGAGCGTCTCGACGTGAAGCGCGATCTCTACGCGAAGGTCGACGCGGTACGAAAGAAGAGTTCGATCGTCTCCTCCAACACGTCGACCATTCCGCTGGCGAGCCTGCTGGAGGAGATGCCCGAGAGCTTCCGGCAGGACTTTCTCATTACGCACTTCTTCAACCCGCCCCGCTATATGCGTCTGCTGGAGCTGGTGGCGGGTGCGTCGACCCGCCCCGAGGCGGCCGACGAGGTGCGCTCGTTCTGCGATCGCGCGCTCGGCAAGGGCGTCGTGGAGTGCAAGGACACGCCGGGCTTCATCGGCAACCGCATTGGCGTCTACTGGCTGCAGTGCGCGGTGCTCGAAGCCATGGCCCAGGGTCTGACCGTGGAGGAGGCCGACGCCGTCGCCGGCCGGCCGCTCGGGATCCCCAAGACCGGCGTCTTCGGCCTCATGGATCTCGTGGGCATCGATCTCATGCCGCACATCATGGTGAGCATGGACAATCTGCTCGGTCCGGATGACGCCATGCGCGAGTACTTCGACGTCCCCGACCTGATCAAGAAGATGATCGCCGACGGTTACACCGGGCGCAAAGGCAAGGGCGGCTTCTATCGACTGAAGCGCGACGGCGGCAAGCGTGTGAAGCAGTCCATCGACCTCACGACGGGCGAGTACCATGATGCGGGCAAGGCCAGCCTCGCGAGCATCGGCGCGGCGAAGGACGGTGGCGTTCGCGCGCTGCTCGAGCATCCCGACAAGGGCGGCGTGTATGCATGGCGCGTGATGGCGAAGACGCTCTCTTATGCTGCGAGCCTCGTGCCGGAGATCGCCGACGACGTGGTCGCCGTCGACGAGGCCATGAAGCTCGGATACAACTGGACCCACGGACCCTTCGAGCTGATGGATCGGGTCGGTCCGGCGTGGTTCGCCGGGCGCTTGGCGGAAGAGGGCGCCCCCGTGCCCACACTCCTCGAGAGCGTTGGCGACGGCACCTTCTATCGGGTCGCCGACGGCCGGCGTCAGTACTTCGGCACCGACGGCGCGTACCACGACATCGAGCGTGCGGAGGGCGTGGAGCTGCTTGCCGACGTCAAGCTGCGAAGCCGGCCCCTCGCCTCCAACGCCTCGGCGAGTCTCTGGGACGTGGGCGATGGCGTCGTCTGTCTCGAGTTTCACTCCAAGATGAACAGCATCGACCCGGACATCGTCGCGATGATCGGAAAGGCGTTGGAGATCGTGCCCGGCAGCTACCGGGGTCTCGTCATCTACAACGAGGGCGCGAACTTCTCGGTGGGGGCGAATCTCGGTCTCGTCATGTTCGCCGCCAACACCGCCGCCTGGGACGACATCGAGGGCACGGTGCGGGGTGGGCAAGAGGCGTTCAAGGCGCTCAAGCACGCGCCGTTCCCGGTGATCGGGGCGCCCTCGGGGATGGCGCTCGGCGGCGGCTGCGAGGTGCTGCTGCACTGCGACGGGATCCAGGCCCACGCCGAGACCTACATGGGCCTCGTCGAGGTCGGCGTAGGGCTCATCCCCGGTTGGGGCGGCTGCAAGGAGATGCTGCTGCGTTCCTGGGACGACAAGCGCCGTCCCGGCGGGCCGATGCCGCCCATCAGCAAGGCGTTCGAAGCCATCAGCATGGCCGCGGTCTCGACATCCGCGGCCGACGCCCGCCGCTACCACTTCCTGCGCCCGGCCGACGGCATCACCATGAATCGCGACCGGGTTCTCGCGGACGCGAAGGCCCGGGTGGCGGCGCTCGCCGAGGACTACGCGGTTCCGGAAGTGTCGGAGCCGTCCCTCCCCGGACCGACCGCGAAGACGGCGCTGCAGATGGCGGTGGACGGATTCCGCAGGCTCGGCAAGGCGAGCGACTACGACGCCGTCATCGCGGACGCGCTCGCCGACGTCCTGAGCGGCGGCGAGACCGACATCACCGAGACCATCGACGAGGACGGGTTGATGGAATTGGAGCGCCGGGCCTTCATGAGCCTGCTGAAGCGCCCGGAAACCCTCGCCCGTATCGATCACATGCTGGAAACGGGCAAGCCGCTACGGAATTGACGGTTCCTCATTGCTACCCTTGTAGGAGCGAGCTTGCTCGCGAATGAGGTTCTATTCGCGAGCAAGCTCGCTCCTACAGGATTCGTTCCCCGGAAATGCCCGCTTACAACGCACCCATCGCCGACATGAAGTTCGTCCTGCACGAGCTGCTGGCCGGGGAGCGGCTCGAGGATCTGCCCGGTAACGAGGACTTCACACAAGACGTCCTCGATGCTGTGCTCGAGGAGGCCGGCAAGTTCTGCGAGACCGTCCTGCAGCCCCTCAACCGCTCCGGCGACGAGCAGGGCTGCCGGCTGGAGAACGGCGTGGTGCGCACGCCCGATGGATTCCGGGAGGCCTACGGGGACTTCGTCGGCGCCGGCTGGACCGGTGCCGCCGCCGAGGTGGAGCACGGCGGTCAGGGACTCGATGCGACCATGGACACGGCGATTACCGAGATGCTCTGCTCGTCGAACCTGTCCTTCGCCATGTACCCGGGCCTGAGTCACGGCGCCTACAAGCTCGTCCGACGCCACGGCAGCGAGGAGCAGAAGAGCACCTGGTTGCCGCCCCTGGTGGAGGGTCGCTGGAGCGGCACCATGTGTCTCACCGAGCCCCAGTGCGGGACCGATCTCGGGCTTATCCGCACCCGCGCCGAGGCGCAGGGCGACGGCAGCTACGTGCTCAACGGCGCCAAGTGCTTCATCTCCGCGGGCGAGCACGACCTCACCGAGAACATCGTGCATCTGGTGCTGGCGCGCACCCCCGATGCGCCGGACGGCACCCGGGGACTCAGCGTATTCCTGGTGCCGAAGTTCGAAGTGAAAGAAGACGGCGCCATCGGCCCCCGCAACGGGGTCACCTGCGGCAGCATCGAACACAAGATGGGCATCAACGCTTCCGCCACCTGCACGCTCAACTTCGACGACGCCAAAGGCTACCTCGTCGGCGACCTGTACGGGGGCATGCGGGCCATGTTCACGATGATGAACGGCGCGCGTCTCGCCGTCGCGGTGCATGGGCTCGGCATCGGCGAGGTTGCCTACCAGGGCGCCGCTACGTACGCGAAGGAGCGCCGCCAGGGCAGGGCGCTCGGCGGCGACCAATCCCCCGAGGAGTCCGCGGACGCGATCCTCGTGCACCCGGACGTGCGGCGCATGCTGCTCACAATGCGATCCCAGGTCGAAGGCGCACGCGCGCTGCTCGGCTGGGTGTCCGCGCGCTACGTGCACTCGCAGCGCAACCCGGACCCGCAGGCACGCAGGGACGCAGACGACTTCGTGTCGTTGATGACGCCCATCGTCAAAGCGTACTGCACCGACATGGGCAGCGAGGTGGCAAACCTGGGCGTGCAGATCTTCGGCGGCCACGGCTACATCCGCGAGCACGGCATGGAGCAGTTCGTGCGCGACGCGCGCATCTGCCAGATCTACGAAGGCACCAACGGCGTGCAAGCCATGGATCTCGTTGGCCGGAAGCTGCCCGCCCACGGCGGGCGTTATCTCCGCCAGTTCTTCCTGCCCGTTTCGGCATACATCGAGGACCGTGCGGGCGACCCCGCGCTATCGGAGTTCATCGAGCCGCTCTCGAAGGCCTTCACGCGGCTGCAGAAGGCCAGCGCGTGGGTCGCCGCGAACGGTCTTCGCGACCCGAACGAGGCGGGCGCCGCGGCGAGCGAGTATCTGCGCCTGTTCGCGCTGGTCGCGCTCGGCTACCTGTGGGCGCGGACGGCCGAGATCGCACTCGCTGCCGACGACGGGAACGGGTTCTATCGCGCCAAGCTGAACACGGCGCGTTTCTTCGCGAGCCGGGTGCTGCCGCAGACCGGCTCGCTGGCCGCGTGCATAATGGCCGGAGGAAAATCCATCGACGCTTTCGTGGACGAGGATTTCTGACGATACGACCGCTACTCCAGGAGCGAGACATGACCGAGATCATATCCACGACGATTGACGACGGTGTCGCCACGATCGTCCTCGACCGGCCGGAAGTGCTTAACGCGCTCAACCCGGAGATGGCCGCCGGGCTGAGAGCGTCGACCGAGGCCCTCGGGTCCGACGCGGAGGTTCGATGCGTGCTCATCAAGGGCGCCGGAGAGCATTTCATGGCCGGCGGTGACGTGCGCCACTTTCATTCGATGCTGCAGAATCAACCCGACCAGGTCGAGAGCAACATCAGCGGCGAGATCGAGAACGTGCACGCCGCGATCATGAATATCCGCGAGATGCCTAAGCCCGTCGTCGCCAGCATCCGCGGCGCGAGCGCGGGGTTCGGCATGAGCCTGGTGGCGGCCTGCGATCTGGCCATCGCGGCTGAGGATTCCGTTTTCAGCCTCGCCTATTGCCGCATCGGGACTTCGCCGGACGGCGGCAGCACGTGGACGTTGCCTCGCATGGTGGGAATGAAGCGTGCCATGGAGCTCGCGCTCTTAGGCGATCGAATTACGCCCCAGCAGGCCAGCGACTTCGGGCTCATCAACTGGGTGGTGCCGACGGCTGAGCTGGATAGAATGACCGCTGAGCTGACGGCCCGCCTCGCGACGGGTCCGGCGGACGCGCTGGCGCGGACGAAGGCGCTCATAAATCAGTCCCTCGGCGCGGAGCTGGACGTGCAGCTGGCGGCGGAGAAGGGGAGCTTCCTCGGCGGCGTCATGGGTCCGGAGTTCGCGGAGGGCGTCAGCGCGTTCGTGGAGAAGCGTCCGGCGCGCTTTCCGTAGTTCGATCCGGCAACACATTTAAGGAGTATTCGGATGCGTTTCGGGAAAGGTGTTGGGAGGGTTGTCCTGCTCATCGGCCTCGGAGGCCTGCTGGCGGCATGTTCCGGTCCACCGAAGAATATCGAGGCTGCCGATCAGTGTTCTAACGGGCTGGATACCGCCTACGACGAGCTCGATTACGCGAAGGCGAAAGGCTTCAGCGGCACGGTGGACTGGACGAAGGCGGCCAGCCTGCTCTCGGCCGCCAGCATCCAGAAGGAATTCGGCAAGTACCCCAACTGCATCGACAAGGTGCAGCGCGCGCGCTACTACATCGAGGAGAGTCAGAAGTAATTTTCTGCACGCTCGAACGAATTTCCCGTCAATTGGATCCGTGCACGACCGCTGATCGCGGCACCATTCTGCGCCGGTTTCATCTCCCATAGAGTGGGAAAGATTTTGCGCTACGCTTTTCGTACGCGGCGACGTATCGCGATGCGAATGAATCGTGTACGCGGACGGGTCGCGACAGCCGAAAGACTACAACGGAGAGGAGTCGCACCGTGAAAACAATTATCTGTGCAATGGCCGTCATAACATTTTTCTTCTCGTCGAGCGCAATCGCGGAGGACAAGCCGACACCGGCGGAAGCCCGCAAGGTGATCAACTACTACTTCAACGGCAAGGGGCAGGGCGCGGTCCCGATGGACTACAAGCTGTGTAAGGAAATTTCCCAGCAGGGCGAAATGAAAAACGAATGCGTCGCCGTGATCGGGGACAACAAAGTGACCAAGGGTGAGGACGTGTATCTCTGGATGAATTTCCTGGTGCCTGCCGGTGAAGCTTCGAAGATCCTCGTGCAGTACTCCCGCAACGACAAGGTGCGGAACACGTCGAACATCTCGCTGGGTGGCGCGACGCGGTTCAGAACCTGGAAGAAGATACCGACCGGAACGGCGGGTGACTGGAAGATCAATATGATTCAGGAACTGGAGAACGGCGACGTCGACATCGGTCAGATGAAGTTCTCGGTCGTCGAAGCGAGCCAGTAGCGTCCGGTCAGGCTCGAGCGTTCGGTCTGATCGCCGCGCCTGCGCGGGAGAACCAGCAGGCCAGCGCCGGCAGAAGGAATATCGCCCCGAGCATGTTCAGAACGAACATGAACGTGAGCAGGATGCCCATGTCCGCCTGAAACTTCAGCGGGGCGAATATCCAGGACGCGACGCCGACCGCGAGAGTGATCGCAGTGAATACGACGCCGCTGCCGGCGATGCGTAGCGTGTGCTCGTACGCCTTCGGGAGCCCGTCGCCCATGGCGATCATGCTGCGGAGCCTGCTGTATATGTAGATGCCGTAGTCGACGCCGATACCTATGCCGAGTGCGACTACCGGAAGAGTCGAGACCTTCAAGCCGATCTCCAGTACCGCCATCAAGGCGTAAGTAAGCAGCGACACCAGTGCCAGTGGGAGGACGATACAGGCCGTCGCCGTGAACGATCGGAAGCTCAGCAGGCACAGGACGACTACCGCCGCGAAGACATAGGCCAGGATCGGATATTGGGTGGCGCTCACGACCTCGTTCATCGCGGCCATGACACCCACGTTGCCGGCGGCGAGCCGGAACGAGAGATTGTGCAACTCGGAGGCGTCTGCAAAGGCTTTCACCTCGTCGACGATACGGCTGATCGTCTCGGCCTTGTGATCCGTGGTGAAGAGGACGATCGGCAGAACGCTGCAGTCGCCATTCAACAGGCCCGAGCTGGGCGGCACGTAGGCGACGGACTGGACGAGCGCGTCCTTGTTTCGCGGCAGGACCCGCCACTTCATGCTGCCTTCGTTCCACCCGGCGTTGATGCGCTTCGCGACCCCGGGAAGGGCGAAGACGGATTGGACACCGGGGATGTTGCGCATTTGCCATGCGAAGTCGTCGATCTCGCTCATGACGTTGAAGTCGGTGCAGCCATCGACGTCGGTCTCGCCAATCACGGTGAGCGCGTCGACCCCGATATCGAACTTGTCGGTGATCACCCGGCTGTCGACGTTGTACCTCGAGCTCGAGCGGAGCTCCGGAACTCCCGCGTGCAGGTCGCCGATGGCGACGTCGCGGCCCTTCCAGACTCCGAGCGCGAGCAGAGCGAGCGCCAGCGCGATCATGCAAAGAGCAGGTCGGGGCCGCGCGACGGTGGCGACGCGCCGCCACAGAGGATGAAGCTGCCCGGCTCGGCGATCGATCCTCGCGCGATAGGTCCTCACCCCGCCGGAGTAGGAGAGCAGCACCGGCAGGAGCACCAGGTTCGTGAGGATGATGACGGCAACGCCGAGGCTCGCCATTATCGCCATCTCCTGGATCATCTGGATGTCGATGAGCATGATCGCGAGGAATCCGGCGGCATCGCTCGCGAGCGCCACGCTCCCGGGGACGAGCAGGCGGCGGAACGCGCGCCGTGCCGCGATCTCGCCATCATGGCCGAAGAAAATCTCCGCGCGCGCCGCACTGACCATCTGAACCCCGTGACTGACGCCGATGGCGAAGATGAGAAAGGGCACCAGGATCGACAGAGGGTCGATGCCGAATCCGAGAAGGTTCACCATGCCGAGCTGCCATAGGACGGCGACGAGCGAACATGCCAGCGGGATAACGGTGAAGAGCGCGGACTGCGAGAAGGCGAACACGAGCAGCGCGGTTATCACCAACGTAATACCGAAGAACATGACCACGCGGCCCGCGCCGCCGGCGATGTCGCCCATGGCCTTGGCGAAACCGATGATGTGCACCTCGTAGCGCGGATCCTCGGAAAACCGTTCACGGATTGCGCTCTCGAGGGTTCGCGCCACGGCGATGTAGTCGAGGCGCTCGCCGCTGCCGGGATCGAACTCGAGCAGGCGCGCGCTGACGATGGCGCCGCTGAAATCATTGGAGACGAGGCGCCCGACGATACCAGCCTTGAGAGCGTTTTCACGCACGGCGCGCAAGCCCTCGGCGTCCGGTCTGAAGTCCGGAGGGATCACGTTTCCCGCCCTGATGCCGTCTTCCACGACTTCCGTGTACCGCACGTTCGGTGTGAACAGCGAGTAGACGTGCGCGCGATCGACGCCGGGGACGAAGAAGACCGCGTCGGTGAGGGCCTCCAGCCGGGAGAAGTAGTCTTCCGTGAAGATATCTCCTTCCTTGACCATGAGCGCGACGATGACGCGGTCGGCGCCGCCGAACTCGGCGCGGTACTCGGTGAACGTCCGTATGTACTCGTGTTCGAGGGGCAGGAGCTTGCTGAAGCTTGCCTCCACGCGAAGATCGCTCGCGAACCAGACCATGGCGGCGGTGACGAGGGTGTATACAGAGATGATGAGCGCTCTTCGACGGAATACGAAGCCTTCCAGCCGGTCGATCATCGCGGCTCCCCGAGCCGGCTTCTCGACGCTCGAATCACGCCGAACTCGCCGTATACGACCAGGGTGTCGTCGCCGGCGAGCAGGGCGCCCGCGATGCCGCGGCGATCGACACGCTGGATGTGCCGGAGGCGCGGGCTCGGCCCTTCTCCGGATAGCACGGTTCCGCCCATCCCGGTGAACAGGACCCCGTCGGTCCCGACGCGGATGCCGTTGGTGAGCAGATTACCGGTCGACGTCTCCACGACGTGCCACTTCTCGCCCCCGTCGGCGCTGAAGAACAGATGGCCGCGGAGCCCGTAGAGATAGACCCGGTCGTCGTCCAGGGGGAGCGTGCCGAAGAAAGACCCGGCGTAGGGAGAGGGCAGCCGCCTCCAGCTTCCGCCGCCATCGTCCGAGCGGAACACCCCACCGGCCTCGGCGGCGATGTAGAGTCTGCCGGAGGTGGCGGCGGCGACGTGATTCAGGTGGGCGTCGCCGTCTTCGATGGCGCGGGGCTGCCAGGTGTCGCCGCCGTCGCGGGTTTGCAGAAACAGCCCATAGGCACCGACGGCGATACCGTGATGTGCGTTCTCGAACCAGACATCGAGCAACGGGCGCTCTTCCTCGGGTGCGGCGTGCACGGTCTCCCAGGTATCGCCGCCGTCCCGGGTGCGCAGGATCACGGCGTCATGACCCACCGCCCAGCCGTTTCCGTGGTCGTGGAGGGCGACGCCGGTCAGGGTCGCTCGCGTGGGGACCTCCGCCTGCGTCCAGCTGATGCCGGCGTTGCGCGACACGAGGATGTGGCCGCGCTCGCCAACCACCACCAGATGCTCGCCGATGGCGGCGCCATCCAGAAACAGCGACCGCGGCACGAGGGGCGCCAGGATGGCGCGCTCGTCGCTCGCGGTTGGCAGCTCCGCGGGGGCTTGCGCAGCCGGCAGACACAGGCACAGCGCGAGCAACCACCGGGCGCGGGCGTGCATATCGATGTGGCGTTCGATCAGGGCGTCCTCCCGGAGGCCCTTAGAGGTGAGTTCACCGTTTGCCTTCGCGACGCAGCGCCGCCGGCGTGTAGTCGGCACGACTTCGCGTGATGTTGAAGTCGTAGATCCTGGCCTCGTTGTCGAGCCCGAGCGCGATGTAACGTCCAGCCTGCAGATCGGTGGTGACCTCCAGCGTGGTCCAGATGGTCGGCACCTCGTAGTAGTTGATGACATGACCCTGGGATACCCGCCACAGCTGGTCGCGGTTGTCATAGATATCGACGGCGAGGATCTGCCACGAGTCCTCATCGATGTAGAAGGTCCGGCGCTTGTAGATGTGCCGCTTACCCTCTTTCAGTGTCGCGTCGACCACCCATACGCGGTGCAGCTCGTAACGGGGATACTCGGAGTTGATATGCAGCGGGGTCAGGATGTCGCTGTACTTCAATTTGTCGTTGTGGAGCTTGTAGGAGTTGTATGGCACGTAGACTTCCCGCTTGCCCACGAGCTTCCAGTCGTATCGATCGATCGCTCCATTGAACATGTCGAACTGATCGTTCGTGCGCATGCCGTCGCTGCCGACCCCGGGATTGTCGTAGGCCACATTGGGAGCACGGCGAACGCGTCTCTGGCCCTTGTTGTAGAACCAGGCGCGCCTGTTCTCCTTCACCTGGTCGAGGGTCTCATGCACGAGCAGTATGCCTCCGGCGAGGCGCGCCGGGGCCAGCACTCTTTGTTTGAAGAACAGCAGGATGTTGCCGAGCTTCTCCTCCGTCATTCCCTCGTGGACGTAGCGCAGGTCGAGCTCGTCGGAGAAGCGCACGAGAGTGTAGTCGCCCCCGCGGGTCGGGGTCGCCTGGCCGATCCAGCGCGCGACGGTCGCCCCTCGGTAGCGCAGCAGGTGATTCCAGATGGCCTCCCGGCCGTCGGCGGGGATCGGGAACGGAATACCGATGACGGCGCCTGTCACGCCGTTCCCACCGTCGGTCAAACGGGCCGTCGCCGCGGCGCGCCGGGTGGCGTCGTAGATACGCGGGGGCAGCGAGGCGCTGCGCCGCGTGCGGTACACATTCAGCGTAAATGTCTCGTAGGCGGCAATCATGGCCTGTTGACCCGCCGTCAGCCGGTCCTTGTAGCGGTCCACATTGCTCCGATCGATGGTGAACAGCACGGGGTCGTCGGGGAAGGGATCGGGATGATGCATGCCCGGCCCGTAGGCCGCCGGCGGGGCGGTGATGCCGCCGTCCCACTCCGGTATGGTGCCGTCGGCATTGCCGGCGCGCTCGGCGCCGAGGGGGGTGAGGTCGCCGCCCAGCCGGGCGATCTGCTCGGGCGGGAGCTCGCCGCGCGCGACGCCGTGCAGCGCGAGGGCGAGGGTCAATGTAAGTGCGATCTTTCTAGTCATGACACGGGCCGCCGTGCTTGGATTCTAAGGGATCCAACTCCTCGCGCACGTTAACAGACGGCGCGGACGCCTAGAACGAATACTTGATCGTCGCGCTGAAAAAATCTCGGTCATTCAGCAGGTTGTATCTTCCGGCGCCGAAGAAGGTCGTGTAGGAGATATCTCCTTCCCACTTCTGCAGATAGGTCGCCTTGAGGCCGACGGAGACGGCCTTGCGCCCTTCGCGAAACGGGCCCGCCGGCTGCGGCGAGATCCCCTGCACGTCGTGGGCCCATTGGATTCTCGGCGACAGGTCGACGGCGCCGACGGCGTTGTCGTAGGTGAGCTGGGCGGCCATGCGGTATCCCCAGGACGTGGCGGTGGGAAAGGCGCTGCTCGGCTCCTCCGACTTGCCGGCGTGGGCGCCGCCGGCGGCCGCGTGCTGGGAGTTGCCGCTGGTGTCCGTGCCGGCCGCGTTGAGTCGCAGCGTGTTCTGATTCGGCATGCTGTGCACGTGAGTGACCGCGGCCTCGACGACGAACACTCCCGTGTTGGCGCCCAGAGTCGGCCCGAAGACTTTGGTGGCGGTGGCCTGGACCTGGCTCACGTCACGCTCGATGAAGCCGTTAATTATGGTGTCGGTGCCGAACGTTCCAAGCTGATTGTTCAGGAACTGACCGTAGAACACGGGGTTGGCGGTGGACAGCGGGGTGAGCGCGGCGAACAGCAGCTCGGTGTCGTCGATCTGCAGGGGCAGGTCCCGCTTCAGGGAATACTCCCCCTGCAGTGCCCAGCCCGTGTTTCCCACCGCGGAATTGAAGCTGAGGCCGATGAGATCGATATCCTCCGGGTACTCGATGTAGTAGTTGGCGGTCTGGGCATAACGATCGATGCCGATGGTTCCGCCGAGCTGGGCCGCCGCGGCGGGGCCGATCACCCCCGACGTGGCGCCGGCGGGATTCGCGATGGCGAGCGCCGAGCTGACGCCAGTGGTGACACCGGCCGCGGTTCCCGTCCGGGCGCTGACGATGGGCAATCGACTGTTGTACTTCATGTAGTAGAGCCCGAACTCGGCGCCATCCAGCTCCTCTGAGAAGTAGCGCATGGCGACGCCGAACTGTCCCCCGTTGCTGGGGGTATCGTCGGAACCTCTCGGTACGCCGAGGAACACGGGGTCGAAAACCGGCTGGAGGGGGAGGCCCGCGCCGCCGAGGTCGGCATTTATCGCCGGCGTGAGGGGGCCGAAGCTCGTGCCCAGATCCGAGATCTCGCCGAAGCCGAGAAATGCACGCATACCGCCGGCGCCCACGAAGTCGTTGGTGGAGAAGAAGGTGCCGGGTGGGTCTGTTTCCAGCTTTCTCCAACGGAACTGATAGAACCCTTCGAAGGTGACGCTCTCGGTAGCGGAGACGGAGCCGCTGATCATGGGGACGGGCTTCAGCGCGTCGCGCAGCGTCGCCCCGGGGGTGCGGAAGCGGGCGACGTCGATGGGATTGACGACGTTGATGCCGTTGGGAATGAACGTGCTCTCGCCCCAACTCAAGACCTGCTGGCCGACGCGGACCTGTGCGGGGGCCTCACCGAGGCGGAAGTTTCCGGTCACGTAGGCGTCGAGGAGCTCGAGATCCTGGCCGACGATGTCGAGCGCCTGCTTCGTAAGCGGTGTGCGGGCACGGGTCCCGTTGCGCTGCTCCCAGTCGGCGAACCCCGTGACTCGGAAGAATGCACTCAGCGCGCCGCCGTCGATCTCGAGATCGCTCGTGAAACGGGACACGTTCTGGGAGATCCTGCCTCTGTCGTAGTTGAGTGTGCCGTCGTCGTGATTGACCGAGTAGGCGGTGCCGCCGTTGGCGATACCGATGGTCTCTGGATCGCGCTCCGAGGCGCGTACCGTTACCCCCTGGGAAAGAGTGGTGTCGAGGCGGATGTCGACGTCTCCGACCTGCCAGTCGAGGGCTGCGGTGGGATGTGGCGACATCTGGGCAAGGATCGCGACGAGAGAGGGCAGGGCCGCGACGCGCGCGCGCTCAAGTCCTCCTCGCATGTTCCACGCGATCATGAGCCCCCCTCCCGAGGTGTCGGCGTCTTTTCCGACGGTGCTTCCCCGCATGCACCGCCAGCGGCCGACTTCCTGGTTCGGACCTAACTTAAACCCCCGGTGCAGGTAAGACAACCGCGATGGACTGACGGGTCCTCTGGTTTAGAATGCGCCGAGGCGAAAGGTCGGCCCCGATGAGGGCGAGGATGACATGACGCGAGACGTCGACAAAATCTGGCTGGAGAGCTATCCGGACGGGGTGCCCGCGGAGATCGATGCCGGTCGATTTGCGTCTCTGACCCACATTTTTGAGGACAGCGTCGCGCGCTTCGGCGACCGGCCCGCGTTCGCGAACATGGGGCGAAGCTTGAGCTATCGGGAGATCGATACCCTCAGCGAGAACTTCGCCGGTTATCTTCAATCGCAGCTGGGCCTCGGCAAGGGCGATCGTTTCGCGATCATGCTGCCGAATCTGCTCCAGTACCCGGTCGCGTTGTTCGGTGCGCTGCGGGCGGGACTCACGGTGGTGAACGTCAATCCGCTCTACACGCCCCGGGAGGTGCGCCACCAGCTGCAGGATTCGGACACGGGTACGATCCTGATACTCGAGAACTTCGCCCACGTCCTCGAGGAATGTCTGGCGGATACGCCGGTCGAGAACGTCATCACGACCCGTATCGGCGATCTGATGCCCTTTCCGAAATCGACCATCGTCAATCTGGTCGTGAAGTACGTGAAGCACATGGTGCCGGCCTTCCACATCGAGAACGCTGTCCGCTTCCCCGACGCGCTTTCCCGTGGGGCGTCTGCGTCGTTCGAATCAGTGGAACTTTCCCGGGACGACCTGGCCTTTCTTCAGTACACCGGCGGGACGACCGGGGTCGCCAAGGGGGCGATGCTGACCCACGGCAACATGGTTGCCAACGTCGAGCAGTCCACCAGCTGGCTCGCGCCGTATCTGACCGAGGGCGAGGAGGTCGTCATCACGGCGCTGCCGCTCTATCATATCTTCGCGCTGACGGGGAACTGCTTCTCGTTCGTGAAGATCGGCGGACTGAACCATCTCATCACGAACCCCCGGGACATGGCAGGTTTCGTCCGCGAGCTCTCCGGAACGCACTTCACGGCGATCACCGGGGTCAACACGCTGTTCAACGGACTGCTCAATACGCCGGGATTCTCCGATGTCGACTTCTCCGCGCTGCGGGTGTGCATCGGCGGCGGCGCCGCCGTTCAGGCGGCGGTGGCGAACCGCTGGCGCGAGGTCACCGGGACGATGCTGCTGGAGGCCTATGGGCTCACGGAGACGTCACCGACCGTTTGCATCAATCCCATCGATATCGACACGTTCAACGGCAGCATCGGCCTCCCGGTCTCGTCGACAGAGTGCTGCGTCAAGAACGACGACGGCGAGACGGTGGCTACCGGCGAGCTCGGGGAGCTCTGTGTCCGCGGGCCGCAAGTCATGAAGGGATACTGGAAGCGACCCGAGGCGACAGCCGAGTGCATAGACGCCGACGGGTGGCTGCACACCGGAGACGTCGCGCGTTTCGACGAGCGCGGCTTCGTCTATCTCGTGGATCGGATTAAGGACATGATCCTCGTGTCGGGCTTCAACGTGTATCCGAGCGAGATCGAAGAGGTTGTCTCGGGCCATCCCGACGTGTTGGAGGTCGGCGCCATCGGGGTGCCTGATGACCAGACCGGGGAGGCTGTAAAGATAATCGTCGTAAAGCGCAACCCCGGACTCACGCGGGAGGCGCTCGACGACCATTGCCGCGCGAATCTCACCGGATACAAGCGCCCGAAGCTGGTGGAGTTCGCGAGCGAGCTTCCGAAGAGCAATGTCGGTAAGATCCTGCGCCGGGAGCTGCGCGAGAGTTACGGATGAGGACTGAACAGTGAAGATAATCTGCCTGGATCTCGAGGGAGTGCTCGTGCCGGAAATCTGGATCGGCGTCGCCGAGCGCACGGGTATCGAGGAGCTGCGGCTGACGACCCGGGACATCTCCGACTACGACGTCCTCATGAAGCGGCGCCTGGAGATCCTGGCCGACAAGGGGCTCGGCATCGGCGATATCCACGAAGTCATCGATACGCTGGATCCGCTGCCGGGGGCGCTGGAGTTTCTCGACAACCTGCGCGCCGCGGTCCAGGTGGCGATAATCTCCGACACCTTCTATCAGTTCGCCGAGCCGCTCATGCGCAAGCTCCGGTGGCCGAGCCTCTACTGCAACGATTTGGAGATCGACGGGGAAGGGCGCGTCACCGGCTATCGGCTCCGCCAACCGGATCAGAAACGCATGGCCGTGCAGGCGTTCAAGTCCCTGAAGTTCGAGGTGCTGGCCGCGGGGGATTCCTACAACGATCTCAGCATGCTGACCGAGGCTGACGCCGGCGTCCTCTTTCGGCCCCCGGAGAAGCTCGTGGCGGAGTATCCGGACTTCCCGGTCACCCAAACCCATGCGGAGCTGCGCACCGCGCTGCTTGGCTAACTAACCGCCCGCGGTTCGCCGATGACCGAGCCCTGGGCGTAGTCGACGCCGACATCCGCGAGCGTCGCCATGATCTCCTCGTTCTCCACGTACTCGGCGATGGTCTTCATGTCGAGATCGTGGCCGATCTGATTGATGGACTCCACGACGGCCCGATCTATCGGGTCCTCCAGCATGCCCCTGACGAAGCTGCCGTCAATCTTCAGATAGTCCACGGGCAGGTGCTTCAGGTAGCTGTAGGAGCTCATGCCGCTGCCGAAGTCGTCCAGCGCGAAGCGGCAGC
>CBDTYP010000011.1:0-22278 GCA_965364645.1 uncultured Gammaproteobacteria bacterium
TCGTCACGGCCTCGTCGTAGGCGTTGGTGTGCAGGCTGTTGCAGTTGTCGTAGGTTGCGATGAGCGCCTGCAGCGTCGTGCGTATGTCGTTGAAGTCCATCTCCTGGGCATGCAGCGAACGCCCGGAAGTCTGGATGTGGTACTTGAGCTTCTGGCTGCGCTCGTTGGCCGCGTACCTGTCGCGCATGGCGGTCGCCCAGATGCGCCGCGCCACCCTGCCCATGACGGAATACTCCGGCTCCATGCCGTTGGAGAAGAAGAACGAGAGGTTCGGCGCGAAGTCGTCGATGTGCATCCCCCGCGCGAGATAGGCTTCCACGTAAGTGAAACCGTTGGCCAGCGTCAACGCGAGCTGCGTGATGGGGTTCGCGCCGGCCTCGGCGATGTGATAGCCGGAGATGGAGACCGAGTAGAAGTTCCGGATGCGCTTGTCGATGAAGAACTGGGCGATGTCGCCCATCACCTTGAGGCTGAACTCCGTGGAGTAGATGCAGGTGTTCTGTCCCTGATCCTCCTTGAGGATGTCCGCCTGCACGGTGCCGCGCACGTTCTCGAGCACCCACGCGGCCTGCGCCTCCGCCTCGCGCTCATCCGGTTCCCGCCCGAGCTCGTCGCGGAGCGAATCCATCCTCTGATCGATGGCGGTGTTCAGAAACATCGCGAGGATGGTAGGCGCGGGACCGTTGATGGTCATGGACACCGACGTCCGCGGATCGCAGAGATCGAAGCCGTCGTAGAGCACCTTCATGTCGTCGAGTGTCGCGATGGAGACGCCCGAGTTGCCCACCTTACCGTAGATGTCCGGACGCCGGGCGGGATCGAAGCCGTACAGGGTGACAGAGTCGAAGGCCGTGGAGAGACGCTTCGCCTCGGAATGCCTCGACAGATACTTGAAGCGCTTGTTGGTGCGAAACGCGTCGCCTTCGCCGGCGAACATGCGCGATGGATCCTCGCCCTCGCGGCGGAAGGGGAAGACGCCGGCCGTGTAGGGGAAATGCCCGGGAAGATTCTCTTTCAAGAGCCAGCGCAGGATCTCGCCGTCATCCTCGTAACGCGGCAACGCGACCTTCGGCAGCGTCGAGCCGGACAGTGTCGTGCTGGTGAGCGCCGTGCGGATCTCGCGATCGCGGATCCTGGTAACCAACTCGTCGCCCGAGTAGCTGCTCTTCAGCGCCGGCCAGCCGTCGATCAGCGCCCGGGCCCGCGGGTCCATGGCCTGGTCGCGTTCCTCCGCGAGCGATTCGAGGGCCGGATGCGCGTCACCCAGCATGCGCTTCGCCTCGCGAAGGTGCTGGCGCTCCCGGGCGAGGCGCGCTTGCGTCTCCGCGGCCGCATGATAGCCGCGGACACACTCCGAGATCTCCGCGAGGTAGCGGCCGCGGCTCGGCGGCACGATGGCGGCGGCATCGCTGGAAACACGCCGAGTCTGCATCGCGAGGCGACCGCCGGACCCGAGGCTGAAGCCCCGCTCGGCCAGCAGCCCTGTGAGTCCCTGGTACATCGCCGTAACGCCGTCGTCGTTGAAGCGCGAGGCGATGGTCCCGTACACGGGCATGGAGTCGCTGGACGCAGTGAAGGCTTCCCGGTTGCGCTGCATCTGCTTGCGCACGTCGCGAAGCGCGTCCTCGGAGCCTTTGCGATCGAACTTGTTGATGACCACGAGATCGGCGAAATCCAGCATGTCGATCTTCTCGAGCTGGCTCGCGGCGCCGAACTCCGGCGTCATCACGTACGTGGACACGTCCACCAGGGGCACGATGGCCGCGTCGCCCTGGCCGATACCCGAGGTCTCCACGATCACCAGATCGAAGCCCGCCTGGCGCACAGCCGTGATGGCGTCGCCCAGGTGCCCCGGCACCTCGTTGCCCGATACCCGAGTGGCGAGGGAGCGCATATAGATGTTGGGGTGGTCGATAGCGTTCATGCGGATGCGATCGCCGAGCAGCGCGCCGCCGGTCTTTCGCCGTGACGGGTCCACCGCCAGGATGGCGATTTTCAAGGCATCACCGTGATCGAGTCGAAAGCGCCGCACCACTTCGTCGGTGAGTGAGGACTTACCCGCACCCCCGGTACCGGTGATGCCGATGACCGGAATGGAAGCGGCGTCGGCGTCCATCAGGCGCCCGCGATCTTCCTTCGTGAGCCCGCCATCCTCGATGGCACTCAAGAGCTTCGCGAGCGCCCGCCAGTCCCCGTCCCGGGCGCCGGCGAGGGCGCCATCCACGTCGTAGCGGCGGGGCTCGCGGCAGGCATCCAGCATGTCGTCGATCATGCCCTGCAGGCCCAGGCGCTGACCGTCCCCCGGCGAGAAGATGCGGGTGACGCCGTAGTCCTGGAGCGCCCGGATCTCCTCGGGCACGATGACCCCGCCGCCGCCGCCGAATACGCGGATGTCTTCGCCGCCACGCTCGCGCAGCATGTCCACCATGTACTGGAAGTACTCCAGGTGACCGCCCTGGTAGGAGCTCACGGCGATGCCGTGGACGTCCTCCTGCAGCGCCGCGGTGACGACCTCCTCCACGGATCGGTTGTGGCCGAGATGTATCACCTCGGTGCCGGCCCCCTGGAGGATACGGCGCATGATGTTGATGGAGGCGTCGTGGCCGTCGAAGAGGCTGGCGGCGGTGACGAAGCGGATGCGTGCCGGCGCCGCGCCCGGCTTCGCGACGGTGCGCAGCTTTGCGGCGGACTCGGCCATGGTGCTCTCCAGACGACGGGAACCCAGAACCCTAAGTGACGTTTACGTAAACGTCAAGGAGAATCCAGAACATATTCCTGATTATTGTAGGTTGGCGCTGAGCGCAGCGAAGCCCAACATCCGACGCTGGATGTTGGGCTTCGCTGCGCTCAGCGCCAACCTACGAGACGACACACCACGATCGAGTTAGGTCGCCGCCAATCGCTCCAGCTCCGCGTCCCTCTCCTCCTTCGGGAGCCTCGATAGGGTCTCCACCGCCTGGTGGAATTTTTCCATGTCGCCGCGCTGCTCCGCGATGAGCCGCTCGAATGCGGGCACGTAGACGTTGTAGGTCGCGAGCAGCGTGAGCCTTGCGTTGTTGAGCTCGCTCCCGAACCAGCGGTCGTAGCCATCGTAGCCGCCCCAGGAGTCCTTCAGCTTCCCGTAGTCGGTGCGCAGTCTCGCGTAGATCGCCGCCTTCTCCCGGGCCTTGACGGCATCGTCCTCGGCCGAGGCAAAGAGCGTCTCGAGACGCCCTCGCGCCGCCAGCACGAGTGCGAGAAACTCCTCGCGCCTCGCCCTCTCACGCCCGTAGGCGTCCAGCATCGACGGCGCCGCGGTGCTCTCGAGCCAGCGGCGCACGCCTTCGCGCTCGACCGCCACCGCGTAGGATTCGTTGAACGCCGTATCACCCTCCACGAATACGCGCTCGTGGGCGAGCTCGTGGAAGAGTGTACCGGCGAAACGGTACTCAGCGTCGTAGAGGATGGTATTGAGGATGGGATCGTCGAACCAACCCAGGGTCGAGTAGGCGCGCGCCCCCACGACCGCGACATCCATGTCCTCGGCCGCGAGCGTGTCGGCGTAGGCGCGGGCATCCACCTCGTCGAAGTAGCCGCGGTACGCGACGCAACCGACGATCGGAAAGCACCACGTCTTCGCCCGCAACGAGAGCGCGGGCGTCGCAACGACGTTCCAGGTGACGTAGGGCTCGCCCACATCGACGTAGCTCCGGTAGCTGCCGGTATCCGGCAATGCCAGCTCGTCGGTCGCGAACGCACGGATCACCTGTGCGCGCTCGAGCTTCTCCTTCAGCTCCGGCGGGGTCGATTCGTCGTCGACGAGTGTGTCGATGTCCTGACGCTTCGCCATGAGATCGAGATGTCCGCCGATGGACTGAGCGTAGTAGCCGGCGCCCGTGCACCCGGCGAGGATAGACACGAGCACGGCGGCGCTCACAACAAGCACGACCCAGCTTCTGCGGGTTGCCGTGGATTCTCTCACGGATGATCGGCGGGCAGGCCGAGACCCCTCAGAGCAGGGGCTTCAGGTGCGGCCACACGTTGTCCAGCATCTTCGGCTGGGCCTCGGCCCGCGGATGGAGACCGTCGGACTGCATCATCCCGTCGACACCGCCGACGCCGTCCAGCAGAAACGGCACGCGCGCCACGTTGTGCTTGTCCGCGAGCTCCTGGTAGATGGCGTGAAACGCCTCAGTGTAGGCGGGACCGTAGTTCGGGGGCAGGCGCATGCCGACGAGGAGCACCCGCGCGCCCGCGATTTGAGATTCGGCGACGATGCGCTCGAGATTCTCGCGGGTTACCTCAAGGGGCAGTCCGCGCAGGCCGTCGTTGCTGCCGAGCTCCACTACGACGATATCGGGCGTGTGCTTCTTCAGCTCGGCGGACAACCGGGCGACGCCGCCGCTGGTGGTGTCGCCGCTGATGCTCGCGTTCACCACACGATACCCGGCGCGGTCGTCGTCGAGGCGGTCCTGCAGGAGCCGCACCCAGCCGGACGCGACATCAATGCCGTAGGCGCTGCTCAGGCTGTCGCCGAGGACGACGATGACGCCGCCGGCTGTCATCGCCGGCAATCCCTGCAAGACGCAGAGGAACAGAACAAGGATCAGTAACGGGCGGCCCGGGATCGTCCGCCGGGCGCGTGTCGCCGGATCAGTCACCTGGCGCGAGCGGCCGGCGGAAGAGCTCACCGAAACCCTGTACCTCGTCTTCGTAGCCGGCGAGCCGCAGGCAGTGCCAGGCGGTTGCGCTGTTGCTGGAGATCACCGGCTTGCCGATGACGCGCTCCAGCGCGTCGATGGACTCCGCGAGCCGCATGCTGGTGCACGAGACGAACACGGCATCCACATCGTCGCCGCTGGCGAGTTCTTCCGCCGCCTTGCAGGTCGTCTCGCTGGTAATGCGCGCGACGTCCGCGTCGTTGGACAGGTTCCAGGAGCCCATCACGGGGACCTCGAAGCCGAGGCTCAAGATGTACTCGCGCATCGTACGGTTGATCTCGTCCACGTAGGGCGCGATAAGGCATATGCGCCTGGCGCCGACGGCGCGGAAGGCCGCGGTCGCCGCCTCCATCGGCGTGGTGCAGCGCACACCAGGGCGCGCCTCGTGAATGCGCGCGTGCACGTTCTCGGGGCCGATGACCATGGCGCCGGAAGTGCAGCCATAGGCGACGACGTCCATCGGATCCTCGGGCAGTATGACCCTCGTGCAATCGGCGATGCGCGACTCCATGTCGGCCAGGGACTGGGGCGAAACCTCAGCGTCGTTCAAGATGCGGCTCTCGTAGAAGGCCACACCAGGGATGTCGAGCATCTTTCGGAACTCGTGCTCGATGGTGCGATCCGAGCCGAGCACGATGAGGGCGATGCGGCAGCGGTAACCGACCTCGTCGGCCAGCTCGTAGGGCATCTTCTGCCGATCGACCAGCAGCGGAGCCTCCGTGTCCGGCGTGACGGCGGGTTGCGTGCTCATGGAGCTACCTCCCGGGACGGCTATGGATAGACCATCCCCTCCAGATCGATTCCGGGCTCGCGGCCCGCAATCAGGTTGGCGGTGACCTTGGCCGAGCCGCAGGACATTGTCCAGCCGATATGGCCATGGCCCGTGTTGAGGTACAGATTACGGTACCGGGCGGTGCCGAGGAAAGGGGTACCTTCGGGGGTCATGGGGCGCAGCCCCGCCCAGTAATCGGGCTGATCGTAGTCGGCGACGCCGGGAAACAGCTCCCTGCCCAGGCGCAGCATGGCGCGAAAGTCCCGGGGACGATAGCTGCGATCGTAGCCGCTGAACTCCGCCGTTGACGTCAGCCGCAGCCGCTCGCCCATGGGACAGTAGGCGATCAGGTTGTCATCGTCGACGCCGCCCATGACCGGCGCCGCGTTGCTCTGGTGCATGGGCACGGTCACGGAATATCCCTTCACAGGGTAGATGGGCAGTCGCAGCCCGATCCCGCGGCCGATGATCGCGCTGTCGCAGCCCAGCGCCATGACGTACAGATCGGCCTGCATGGGGCCCGCATCGGTGATGACGGCCTCGACCCGGTCGCCGGCGACCTCGATCCCCTGGATCGTCGTCTCGAAATGCAGCCGCACCGCCAGGTTCTCGACGCACCACGCGGCGAGTCCCCGGGAGAACATGCGCGCATCGCCGCTCGCATCCCCGGGCGTAAACACCGCGCCCGCGATGATGTCCTTGTGGGGCGCGAGGGCGGGCTCCGTCCCGGCCACCTGATCCCTTTCGAGCACCTGCATCTCGAGCCCGTGCTCGCGCAGGATGCCGGTGTGCTCGACGCCCTTCGCGAAGCTCTCCTCGGTGCGATAGAAATACAGGTTACCGTCGTTCAAGCCGTCGTACGCGACACCGGTGTCCGCCACGACCTCGTGGAGCGCGTCAACGGAGTAGGTGCAGAGACCGAGCTTGCGGATCGTGTTGATGCGGGCGCGCTCGGCGGGACACTGCAGGATGAACAGCCAGACCCACCACCACAGGCGCGGGTCCGCGCTCAGCTTGAGACGCAACGCCTGATCGTCGTCGAACAGCGACTTCAACATGATGCCTGGCGCCTTCGGCGACGCCCAGGCGTAGGCGTGCCCTGGCGCCAGCAAGCCGGCGTTGGCGTAGCTGGTCTCAGCGGCGGCCTCGGGCTGGCGGTCGATCACGGTCACCTCGTGACCGTCCCGCGCCAGGTAGTACGCGGTGGTGACGCCGATGACGCCGCCGCCGAGAACCAGGACCCTCATTACACGGCGGCCGTCACCATGATCTCCACGGTGAACTGCGGCGCGGCCAGGTGCGGCGACTCCACGCATGCCCGTACCGGCGGATTGGCCGTGTCGATCCAGCCATCCCAGACCTCGTTCATCTCGGCGAAGGTCCCCATGTCGGTCAACCAGATGGTCGCTGACAATGCCCTGGACTTGTCCGTGCCGGCCTCCGCGAGATACTGATCGATGCGCTGCAGAATATCCCGGGTCTGATCCGCCACCGATGCCCCCGGCGCCTCCTGGGCAACCTGCCCGGCCAGGTACACGGTATCGCCGTGCACGACGATCTGACTCATGCGCGGTCCGCTGTGCTTGCGCGTGACACCCATACTAAATCCTCCTCCACTCGTTGCTGGTTACCGAAATTTATCCCGCTTGAATTTTTCAGGCGGCCTCGGAGGGGGCGTGCCCGGCGCTCATCGCCTGGAGCAGCTCCGCCTCCTTCTCCCGCGCCGCCTCCACGTGAGCACGCTTGACGTGACCGTAACCCCGAATGCCGTCCGGGATGGAGGCGATCGCCAGCGCGAGGGAATGATTCTCCGCGCTGATCTTACCTAACAGCTCCTCGACGCGTGCCTCGTAGGCGCGGATGAGCTGACGCTCGAGGCGCCGGTCGGCGCTGTAGCCGAAGGGGTCGAAGGGTGTGCCGCGCAAGCCCCGCAGTCGCGCGAGAACGCCGAAGACACGCAGCATCCACTGGCCGAAGCGCCGCTTGCGCGGCCTGCCGCCATCCCGGCGCGACCCGGAGAGCCACGGCGGCGCAAGATGAAACTCGATGCGATAGTCCCCCGTAAACTGACCCTCCAGCGCCGCCATGAAACGCGGTTCGATGTAGAGCCGCGCGACCTCGTATTCATCTTTATAGGCGAGCAGCTTAAAGTAGTAGCGCGCCACCGCCTCGGCGAGCCCGGAACAGCCCTTGGCACGCTCGCGCTCCGCGCTACGCACGCGCTCGACGAGAGACGTGTAACGCTCTGCGAGCGCGGCATCCTGATAGGCCACCAGGCTTGCCGCGCGATCGGCGATCAGATCGTCGAGAGTCTCGGGAATCTCGACCTCGACACTCCCGGCGCGATGGGTCCCGCAGACCTGCGCCACCCGCTCGGGCCACTCGGCCGCGCGACGGCCCCAGAGAAACGCCTGCTTGTTCATCTCGACCGCCACGCCGTTGAGCTCGATCGCGCGTTCGATGGACGCCCCGCCGACGGGCACGAGCCCGCGCTGATAGGCAAAGCCCAGCAACAGCAGGTTGCCGCCGATGCTGTCGCCGAGGAGCGTCGTCGCGAGATCCGACGCGTCGACGAACGTCGCGTGATCGCCACCCACCTTTGCGGTGATGGCGTTTCGCAAAGACGCCGCGGGGAACGCGAGATCGCTCATGCGCGTGAATTCCCCGGGCATGGCCTCATGGGTGTTCACGATCGCGTGGGTGCCATCGCTTCGCGCCGCCGCCAACGCATCGCTGCCTCCGGCGACGACGATGTCACAGCCGAGCAACAGATCCGCACCCCCGGGGGCGATGCGAACCGCCGTGATGTCCTCCGGACGCGCCGCGACGCGCAGATGGGTCATGACGGCGCCGCCCTTCTGCGCGAGCCCGATCATGTCGAGGATGCCGCAGCCTTTCCCTTCCAGGTGCGCGGCCATTCCGAGCAGGGCGCCGACGGTCACGACCCCCGTACCGCCGACCCCGGTAACGACCACGCCGTAGGCGGCATCGAGCGCGGGGAGCACCGGCTCCGGCAGATCCTCGAAACCCGTCTCGACCGCGGCCCCGGCGACGGCGCGGCGGCGCAGCTGGCCGCCGTAAACACTCACGAAGCTCGGGCAGAACCCCTCGACGCAGGAATAGTCCTTGTTGCAGGCGGACTGATCGATTGCGCGCTTGCGCCCCAACGGCGTCTCGCGCGGCACGATGGCCACGCAGTTCGACGCAACGCCGCAGTCCCCGCACCCCTCGCATACGGCCTCGTTGATGAACACGCGCCTATCCGGATCCGGATAGGTACCGCGCTTGCGGCGCCTGCGCTTCTCGGCCGCGCAGGTCTGATCGTAGACGAGCACCGTCGTGCCGGAGATCTCGCGAAGCTCGCGCTGCACCGCGTCGAGCTCGTCGCGATGATGCACCGTCACGTCCGGCGCGAAGCCCGCCTCGGACGGATACTTCTCCGGCTCGTCGGTCACCACGACGACGCGCTTCACGCCCTCGGCATACACCTGCTGGGTGATCATGGGCACGGTCAACGGGCCGTCCATGGGCTGCCCACCGGTCATCGCCACCGCGTCGTTGTAGAGAATCTTGAACGTGATGTCGGTCCCCGCCGCGACCGCCGCGCGGATCGGCAGGAGCCCCGAGTGAAAATACGTCCCGTCGCCGATGTTCTGGAAGACGTGCTTGCGCGCGCTGAACGGCGCCTGCCCGATCCAGGACGCGCCCTCGGCCCCCATCTGCGTGTAGGTCGCGGTCTCGCGATCCATCCACAGGGCCATGTAGTGGCACCCGATCCCCGCGAGGGCGCGACTCCCCTCCGGGACGTGGGTCGACGAATTGTGGGGGCAGCCCGGGCAGAAGTATGGCAGGCGCTGCATGATCGCCGTTTCCCCCGACGCCTGCTCGTTGAAGGTGCGCAGCGCTGCCGTCCGCGCGGCGACAGACGGGTCGTTCTCCCGCGCGAGCAGCTGCTCGCCGATCACGATCGCGATCTGATTGCTGTCGAGGCGGCCGTTGGACGGGAACTGCGATCGCCCGCCCGCGTCATGCTTACCGATGACGGCCGGTGCACTCTTGCGCCCGTACATGAGGTCCTTGACCTGAGTCTCGAGCAGTGCCCGCTTTTCTTCCACTACGACGACCATGTCGAGCCCGTCGCAGAATTCTCTCAACCCTTGGGGCTCGAGAGGCCAGGGCATGGCCACCTTGTAGAGTCGGAGCCCCAGCCGTTCCGCCGCGCGCCGGTCGATACCGAGGTCCACCAAAGCCTGGCGCACGTCCAGATAAGACTTCCCCGTCGTAATGACGCCGACGCGCGCGCCGGGAGACGCGAAGATCATTCGGTCCAGGTCGTTCGCCCGGCAGAAAGCCTGTGCCGCCGCCATCTTGTGATTGTGCAGCCGCGCCTCCTGATCGAGAGGTGCATCCGGCCAACGGATGTTGAGACCGTCGGCGGGCAACCCGTGGTCACCGGGTACCCGCGGCTGCACCCGCGTCGGATCGACGACGACCGATGCGGTCGACTCGACAGTGTCGTGCATGCATTTGAGCGACACCCAGCACCCAGCGTACCGGGACATGGCGATTCCGTAGAGACCGTAGTCGAGGATCTCCTGCACACCCGCGGGATTCAGAATCGGGATCATCGCGTCCACCATGGCGAGCTCGCTCTGGTGCGCGGTAGTGGATGACTCGCAGGTGTGATCGTCGCCGAGCAGTGCGAGCACGCCTCCGAGCGGCGCCGTCCCGGCGAGGTTCGCGTGGCGGAGCGCGTCGCCCGAACGGTCGACTCCCGGACCCTTCGCGTACCACATGCCGAAGACGCCGTCGTAGGTCCCCTCACCTTCGAGGTTCGCCTGCTGGGTACCCCACATCGCCGTCGCGGCGAGATCCTCGTTGACGCCGGGGTTGAAGCGTACGTGATGACTGTCCAGGTGCGCGGACGCCCGCAGCAATTGTTGATCGAACGCCCCCAGGGGAGAGCCGCGGTACCCGGAGATGTAACCGGCGGTGTCGCGGCCCGCCGCCCGATCCCGCCGCCGCTGCTCCAGAGGCAAACGCACTAGCGCCTGAATACCGGTAAGGAACACACGCCCGGATTCGAGCGTGTACTTGTCGTCGAGATTTACGTCAACCAGCGTCATTAATCGAAACGGTGCGCCTGATCCGGGGTTAGAATAATGTCACTCACCCAGCGCTTCGGCCACCCGCGGCCTGCAGGTAGCCCGGATTGCTGATCGCCAAGCGAGCCCTTACCTGATCCATCAGCAGCGCGTGCACGCCCGGCGCGCAGGCGCCGTCGAAAATGCCGTCGCGGATATCCCGCGCGAATCGTTTGTTCATCTTCGCGATGCGCTCGCGCAAGGTCGCACCCGCCGCCTGCACGACGTCTTCTCCGTAGAGCTCGCCGAGCAGACGCAGCTCCTTCACCAGATCGGCCTCGCCTGCCTCCGCCTCCCGGGCGGCGATGGCGAGGGCGTTCGCGGCCATGCGCAGCGTGTGGCGCCGCTCCTCCGGCACCGATTCCAGTATCTCGTCGAGGAGCGTCTCGCGGGCGATGCGCAGGAGACCGGCTGCATCGGGGTTATTGCGCACGATCGAACGCCTCCCGCTTAACCTCTTCGATCTGCGTCAGGATGTCGAGCTCCATCTCCGGCACCATGCGCCCGGTGAGCGCGAGCTCGAGGGACGCCTCTTCGCCGGACGTGTGCCGGTGACCCTGCTGGAGCGCGATGACCGCCCAGCGCACCGTCGCCATGACTTCCCAATAGGGGATGAGCGCCCGGTTCACGGGTTTTCCCGAGATGCGCTCGTAGCCCCGGTAGAAGGCGTCGCGGCTGCCGATGCCTCCGGCTTCCTGGTGCCACTGACCGAATCGCCAGCAGCGGGCGCAGAACCAGGCGATGTCCTCCAGGGGATCGCTCCAGGAGGCGAACTCCCAGTCCAGGATACCGGTGAGCTCCCCCGCCTCGACGAGATAGTTGCCGGTGCGGTAGTCGCAGTGGCAGAGCACGACCTCGTCGCTCACGGGCGCCTTGCGCTCGAGCCAGCGCAGTCCCCATTCGAGGACGGGCTGGGGATCCGGCAGGGCGTCGAGGTAGCCCCGGTACTCCTGGATGCGGGCGTGGGCGGGTGAGAGAGGCGGCTGCGGGAGTCCCTCGAGGGCGGGATGGGGCGGCTCGACGGCGTGCAGGCGCGCGAGCTCCTCGCCGAGCCGTTCCACGAGGGCGTCGCGGACGGTATCCAACTCCGGATCCCGCACCAACAGATGGCCCCGCGCGTCGCCGGGCAGGCGCCGCATGACATAGAACCCGCGCCCGATGAGCGAGTCGTCGCCGCAGGCCCACAGCGGCTCGGGGACCTTCATGCCGGCCTCCCAGGCGACCTTGTGCACGGCGAACTCGTCGACCCGGGAGCGGCTCGCGGCGACCCCCGACGGCGCGTCGGTGCGCAGCACGAGCTCGTGACGCCCGGCCATGGCGCCGCCGCTGAAGTGCACGTCGAGCGCGTAGTTCTCCTGCACCGCGCCGCCGCCCAGGCGTTCCAGTGCGATGATCTCGAGCGACGCGCAGCCGCTGACGCCGGACAGGAACTCGCCGAGACCGTGACTCAGCTCCTCGCCGATGGGGACCGTGCCGTTGCCGCCGTTCATCCCCACGACCAGAACTCCGGGCCGAGCTCCAGCAGATGCTTCGACAACACCATCTTGTGCACTTCCGATGCGCCGTCGACCAGGCGCGCCTGGCGGGCATAGCGGTAAATCCACTCCAGCGGCGTGTCCCTCGAGTAACCCTTCGCGCCGCAGAGCTGGATGGCGGTGTCGGCGGCCTTGTGCAGGGTATCGGCGACCGCGACCTTGGCCATGGATACTTCTTTGCGCGCGAAGTCGCCCTGCTCGAGCTTCCACGCGGCGTGCATGGTGAGCAGGCGGCCGACCTGAATGTCCATGGCCGCCTCACCGAGAAGCCACTGCACGCTCTCGCGCTCCGCGAGCTTCGTCCCGAAGGCCTCGCGTTCACCGACGTAATCGGTGGCAACCTCTACCGCGCGCTTGGCGAGACCGAGCCAGCGCATGCAGTGGGTCAGGCGCGCGATGCCGAGACGGATCTGCGCGAACTTGAGCCCCTCGCCGATCTCCATCAAGCGGTTCTCGTCAGGGATCGCGAGGCCGTCGAAGCGCAGCTCGCAGTGCCCGCCGTGCTCTTCCGGCCCCATGATGCCGACCCGGCGCACGATCTCCCAGCCGGGATCGTCGCGGTCGAAGAGAAATGCGGTGAGACCGCGGCGCGGATCGTCGGAGGTGCGCGCGATGACGATGAAAGTCCGGGCGACGCCCGCGCCGGTGATGAACCACTTGTGACCGTTTATGATCCACTTGTCGCCCTCGCGGGTGGCGGTGGTCTGCATCATGCCCGCGGGATCGGAGCCGGCGCCCGGGTGGGGCTCGGTCATCGCCAATGCGGAACGCACCTCCCCGTCCACGATGGGCTGCAGCCAGCGCGCCTTCTGCTCGAAGGTGGCGACTTTCTCCAGCACCATCATGTTGCCGTCGTCTGGCGGCGCGCAGTTGAACACCGCCGGCCCGAAGAGGGAGCGATTCATCTCCTCGTAGCACGCCGCCATAGCGACGGCGCCGAAGCCCTGCCCGCCTCGCTCCCTCGGCATCTGCGGACACCACAGACCCGCATCCCGGGCACGGGCACGCAGGGGGTGGAGCACCTCGTCGCGGATGTTCTCGCCTTCGCCCCAGGTGTCGGCATCCGACTCCAGAGGCAGGACGTGCTCAGCGACGAACTCCCTTACGCGCAGTCGGAACGCGTCCACTTCGGGGGCCAGGGTGAAATCCATGGGTCGGATCGATGCTCCGGTTGCGAGGGCTTACACCTCGGGCATCTTACACCGGTCGCCCGTACCCCTGTAGGAGCGAGCTTGCTCGCGAATGGGGCCCTGTTCGCAAGCAAGCTCGCTCCTACAGGGGACAGTCGGACGGGATTGCAATCCTGCCTCTAGTCCGCACGGTGGATTTGGACGTCGTATGCCTCGAGCTGGCGGTCCGCGCTCAGGATCGGCAGGCCTTCCACCTGGGCTTGAGCGATGAGCAGGCGGTCGAAGGGATCCCGGTGATGCCACGGCAGCGCTGCCACCTGCAGGGCGTGACTGTGCTGAAGCGGCAGGGCGTCGACGCCGCTGGATTTCATGCGGCTCGGCACGTACTCCTCGGGGGTAAGGGGCAACGTCAGTCGGCCCGCGGCGTACTTGGAGGCGATCTCCCACGCACTGACCGGCGAGAGCAGGAGCACGTTGTCGATGTCGTCCACCAGTTGCCGGGCCGCGGAGGAGAATTGCCCGGGAGAGGCCTGCATCCAGAGCCAGCATTGGGTGTCCAGGAGGAGCTTCACGGCCCGCCCTCGTCGAGCGGCGCGTCGAAGTCCCCATGCATGGTGACCGATTCCGCGTCCCGCCCGAGCTCCCGGCGGGCCCGTGAGTGAATGGGCACTAACCTGGCCAGGGGCACCCCGCCCTTGGCGATGACGATGACCTCGCCGGCGGCGACCCGACGGAGCAGCCGGGACAGGTGGGTCTTGGCTTCGTGTATACCGACCTGGGCCATGAGAAGACTATAGACTAAGTCCTAAACTAAGTCTGTTCAATGTTTCCAGGGCACCTTTCCGCGGCCTCAAGGTCTATAACATCTTCTGAGAGTTGCGTTGACACTGGAGACGCATACCATACCGCCTCCGCTCCGCGCCGGATCATCGATGAACATGCAACAAGCCGCGCCTTATCTGCGCACCATCTCCCTGGGCAAACGGGTGCCGAGCCCGGAAGGGCAGCTCGTTATTCTGGACGACATCAGCCTGCAGGTGGCTCCCGGCGAGAGCCTCGCCATCGTCGGCGCTTCCGGCTCGGGCAAGTCCACCCTCCTCGGCCTCATGGCGGGACTCGATACCGCCAGCGACGGCAGCGTCGTACTGGACGGTCACGACCTCGGGGACCTGGACGAGGACGGCCGGGCGGCATTACGGGCCAGCCGCGTGGGCTTCGTCTTCCAGTCCTTTCAACTGCTGCCGAGCCTGACGGCGCTCGAGAACGTGATGCTGCCGCTGGAGCTCGCGAGCCGTCCGGAGCCCCGCCGCGGCGCCGAGATCATCCTCGACCGTGTCGGTCTCGGCGATCGCCTGCACCACTATCCGAAGCAGCTCTCAGGCGGCGAGCAGCAACGGGTCGCCATCGCGCGCGCCTACGCAGGCGAACCGATGGTGCTTTTCGCTGACGAGCCCACCGGTAACCTGGACCGCAAGACCGGCGAACGTATCGGCGAGCTCCTGTTCACGTTGAACCACGAGCACGGCACGACGCTCGTGCTCGTCACCCACGACGTGCGCCTGGCGGAGCGCTGCGATCGCGTCGTGGAGCTCGACGGGGGGCGGATCGTCAATGGTGTCGCGACCTAGTGCCTGACGCCGCCGGACAACGATTCGGCGACGCCGCGCGCCTCGCCTACCGCCTGCTGAAGCGGGAGTGGCGGGCGGGTGAGCTGCGGGTGCTGCTGGCGGCACTCGTGATAACGGTGGCCAGCATCACGGCCGTCAGCCTCTTCACCGATCGCATGGAACGCGCCATGGAGATGGGGGCGAACGAGCTGCTCGCCGGCGATCTGCTGGTGATGTCATCGGAGCCCATCGACGCGGCGCTGGAGGACGAAGCGATCCGCCGCGGGCTCGCCACCGCCCGCACGCTCACCTTTCGCAGCGTCGCGGTGGTCGGCAATCGATTCCAACTGGCCGCCGTCAAGGCGGTCGACGAGAGCTATCCCCTGCGGGGCACACTGCGGATCGCGGACGCCCCTTTCGCCGAGGACCGTCCCGCCAGCGGCGTCCCCGGACCCGGGGGCGTGTGGCTGGACGCGCGGCTCGCCGGCATCCTCGGCGTGGGTGTGGGCGACGCCGTCGAGCTGGGGGCGACCGGGCTGCGCGTGTCGCACATCCTGAGCTACGAGCCGGATCGGGGCGGCGATCTCTTCAGCATCGCGCCGCGCCTGCTCATGAACATCGCCGACGTGCCGGCCACCGAGCTCGTGCAGCGGGGCAGCCGGGTGCGCCACCGGCTCGTGTTCGCCGGCCCGGCGAAGAGCATCGGGCCGTTTCGCGACTGGTTGAAACAGGGACTCGAGGTTCAGGAGCGCATCCAGGGGGTGCGCGACGCACGACCGGAGCTGCGCACCGCGCTGGCGCGAGCCAACCAGTTCCTCGGGCTGGCGGCTCTCGTGAGCGTGCTGCTGGCGGGCATCGCCATTGCCGTGGCGGCGCGTCGCCACGCGGAGCGTCATCTCGACGGCGCGGCACTGCTGCGCTGCATGGGTGCGAGCCAGGCGACGGTGATGCGGGTCTACACGCTGGAGGTGCTGGGACTCGGCTTCATCGGCAGCGCCGTGGGCTGCATTTTGGGCTACGGCGCCCAGGCACTCATCGCCCATGTCCTCGGCAACATGATCCTGTCGACGCTGCCGGCGCCGTCGTGGCTGCCTCTCGCCACCGGGAGCGCCACCGGCCTCGCGGTGCTGGCGGGATTCGCGCTGCCGCCGATCCTGCGCCTGCGGAAAGTTTCCCCGGCGCGGGTGCTGCGCCGGGATCTGGGCCCGCCCCCGGCGAGCACCGTCGGCGCCTATACGATAGCGGTGGCGCTCTGCATCGGGCTGATTGCCTGGCACGCGAAGGACGCGCGCCTCGCCGCCTACGTCATCGGCGCCGGTTTCGCTACCGTGGCCGCGCTCTGCGTGGTCGCCTACGGCCTGATTCGTTTCCTCAACCGACTCCGCCGCCGCGTCGGCACCGCCTGGCGCTTCGGCCTCGCGAACATCACCCGTCGTGCCGGGGGCAGCGTCATGCAGATGGTTGCATTCGGCCTCGGCATCATGATGCTGCTGCTCATCAGCCTGGTGCGCGGCGATCTGCTCGCGGAGTGGCGGGATCAACTGCCGCCGGATGCACCGAACTACTTCCTCGTCAACGTCCAGCCCGGAGAGATGCTGGGCGTGAAGGAGCTGCTCGCCGAGAAGGGGCTGTCCTCCGCCGCCTTCTATCCCATGGTGCGCGGGCGGCTCATGGCCATCAACGACGCGCCCGTGAACCCCGATGACTATTCCGATAGCCGCGCCCAGCGCCTCGCGGCGCGGGACTTCAATCTATCCTGGAGCGCGGAACCGCGAACCGACAACCGTGTCGTGGAAGGCCGCTGGTGGACCCGGGACGAGCATGGGAAGCCGCTCCTGTCGGTGGAGTCGGGCATCGCCAAGACTCTCGGCTTCGGCATCGGTGACACGCTGACCTTTCAGGTGGGCGGCCAGACCGTGCGTGCCGCCGTGCAGAGCACCCGCACCGTCGACTGGGATTCGTTCCGGGTCAACTTCTTCGTCGTGGCGCCGCCGGACCTGCTGGACGACTACCCCGCAACCTACATAACGAGCTTCCATCTCCCGGGCGACTCCCGAGATACCCTCCTCGAGCTTGTGCGCCGCTTCCCGAGCGTCACGATCATCGACGTGGATGCGCTGCTCGCGAAGGTCCGCGAGATCATGGACCGCGCCGACCAGGGCATGGGCTACGTGTTCCTGTTCACCCTGCTGGCCGGCTTCACGGTGCTGCTGGCCGCCATCCAGTCGACCCTGGACGAGCGCCGCCACGAGGGCGCCATCCTGCGCACGCTCGGCGCCGATCGCCGGGGGGTGCGCCGGGGTCTGCTGGCGGAGTTCCTCACCCTCGGCGCCCTGGCCGGGTGCCTGGCAGCCTTCGCCGCGACCCTGCTGAGCGCCTGGCTGGCGGCCCAGGTGTTTCACTTCCCCTACCACGGCAATCCCTGGGTCTGGCTCGCCGGGGTGGTCGGCGGCAGCCTCGGCATCGGCGTCGCAGGCCTCCTGGGCACCCGCATGGTGTTGCGCCACCCGCCCATGGAGAGCCTGCGACGGTTGTGAGGAGACACGATTCGTCAATAAATTGACGAAACGACGGAGGCTTGACGCCAAAATCCCGACGAATGGTCAAGATTTGACCGGTTGGCCCGCATTCAGGCTCTCCGGTCGCCCCTGTCGGGTACGAAGGTCCCGAAATAATTACAATAGATTCAATGTAGTACGGAATTTCCTAAGCCCGATCCCATCGTCGGGGCAGAAGTTGGCACGGGTCCTGCTATATACAAGGCAACCCCCCTCCTCCTCCCTGTTGCAGGGCGCGCAAAGCGCCCTTTTTTTTTGCCTGTCTCTAGGGCCTGCCTTCTGGGCCTGTCTTCCGAACCCGGGCCACTTTGCCTGCCCCGCGTGGGAAAGCTTATAGTCCCGGGCATGTCTTCCCGGCATTTCATCAGTGTCCTGGCCCTCCTTGTGGCCCTCGTCGTGATCCTCGCTGGCTGCGCCGGCAGCGGCGCCCCCGAGAAGCTCTTCATCCAGGGCCAGCACGACACCGACGTGGATTTCCGTGCCTACCACTCCTATGCCTGGGTCCCGGACACCGCGGGCTGGGCGAATCCCGTGTTCCTCGACAATCCGGAGTTGCCCGGCATGGTCAGCGCGGCGGTGGATCGCGAGCTCGCGGCCAAAGGCTTCGAACTCGGGCCGTCCGACGGCGCGAACTTCTTCGTGGCGATGAGCGCCAGCAGCCAGGACGTCACCGTCATCTCGAAGCACCGTTACCAGGGATATTCCCACGGCTACAACCGCTCGTCGCTCAACAACGTCAACACGGCGACGCAGATGAACAAGATGACCGAGGGCACGCTCATCCTCGAGATCATCGACACCGACAGCGAAGGGGTCGTGTGGCAGTCCCAGGCGGCGGGGGTGATCACCCGGCGCGACGACATCGAGAAGGCCGTGAACGCGGCGGTCGCCCGCATGCTGGAGAAATTCCCCCCGGAGAGTTGAGCCGCGGCGCGCTTTTTTGCGGCTCTGCAACACGATTCGCGTTAGAATACTGCCCTTTTTTCGAGGAGCTCCCATGCAATCGGTTCTTGACGGTGGCGTCGACGGGCGATCACGGAATTTTCCCCTGGGTCTGGATGGCTTCGAGTTCGCCGACCTGTCCCGGGACGAGCGCCTGCAGAGCCTGCTGGACACATTCGACGAGCGGCTTCGCGCCGCCGACGGAGCGATCTACGAAGAGTACCTCGCGTACCGTCAAAACCAGGGGGCGGATCTCGACGACATAGCGATCTCGGAGCTGCTCGTCCGGCTCGCTCCCCACGTCGGGGGCTTCGTCGCGGAACTGTTCGGTGTCGGTGACGCGCGGCGCGCGGTCATGGAGCGCACGCGCCACGACTACGCGGCACTGTTTACCTACAAGCGCGCCGTGGTCGACAAGGTGGGGGCCAAGTTCAAGACACAGAATCCCTCGGACTGGGATCTGGATAAGCTCGACAGCGATCTCGAGCTGCTCAAACGCACCGCCTCCCCCGAGGGGAGCGAGGATCGGGACGAGGAGTGCGCGACCAGCGTCGTTGCGGCGCGGCTCGCGAATCTCGCCGCGCATTACCAGAAGCTCGCCAAGGGCAAGCCGAGCGATGTCGAAGACGCCGACGCCCAGGTGGAAGCGCTCCGCGAGCATCTGCGCGTCAATCCGCAAGCCGCCCGAACCTTCGCCGACGCCAGAGCCCTGGAGGATCCCCTGGACTTCGTGGCCAATCTCCTGGGTTACGTGGAGCGTTGGACCTACGCGGCAATCAAGGAGCCGACGTTCGCGTCCCGGGTCGAGGGCTGGTCGGTTTTCCGCACCCTGCCGCGCATGGATTTCTCCCAGCTCGTGCACTTCGATTCCCGCACCGACGGCGGGGTCGACGCAATCGCGACGAGCGAGGACGAGCGCCGACGGCGCGACGGCTTCGCGCTCACCGATGCGCGATTCGGCGAGCGCGACGTGTGGTTCGAGGTCGACCACTGCATCTACTGTCACGACCGTGATCGCGACTCCTGCTCCAAGGGCATGCGCCACAAGAGCGGCGAGCTGCACGTCAATCCGTTGGGGGTGACGCTCACCGGCTGTCCGCTGGAGGAGAAGATCTCCGAAGCGCACATGCTGAAACGCGACGGCGACAACGTGGGCGCGCTCGCGCTGATCATGATCGACAACCCGCTGTGCCCGGGCACCGGGCACCGCATCTGCAACGACTGCATGAAGGGTTGCATCTATCAGAAGGTCGCGCCGGTGGATATTCCCCAGGTCGAGACCAACGTGCTAACCGATGTGCTGCACATGCCATTCGGCCTCGAAATCTACCTTCTTCTCACGCGCTGGAATCCGCTGAACGTGAAGCGCCCCGTGGCGCTGCCCTACAACGGCAAGAAGGTGCTGGTGGTGGGGATGGGGCCGGCCGGCTACACCCTCTCCCACTATCTATTGAACGAAGGCTTCGCCGTCGTCGGCATCGACGCGCTCAAGATCGAACCGCTGCCCGCGGAGCTCACCGGGAACGGGGGGCACCTGCCCGAGGCGGTGCGCGACTTCAGCACCATCTACGAGGATCTCGACAAGCGCGTCATGGCCGGGTTCGGCGGTGTCGCCGAGTACGGGATCACGGTGCGCTGGGACAAGAACTTCCTCAAGGTCATCTACCTTTCCCTCGCCCGGCGACGGAGCTTCAAAGTCTACGGCGGGGTGCGCTTCGGCGGCACACTGACTATCGACGATGCCTGGCGCTTCGGCTTCGATCACGTCGCCATCGCCTCCGGGGCCGGCAAACCGACAATTATCAATCTCAAGAACAACCTCATCCGCGGCATACGCAAGGCCTCGGACTTTCTGATGGCGTTGCAGCTGACCGGGGCCGCCAAGCACTCCTCCATGGCCAACCTGCAGGTGCGGCTGCCCGCCGGCGTGATCGGCGGCGGTTTGACCGCCATCGACACCGCCACCGAGCTGGTCGCCTACTACCCGGTGCAGGTGGAGAAGATCCTCGGGCGCTACGAAACCCTGGTGGAACGGCACGGCGAGGAGGCGGTACGCGCGCGTTACGACGACGAAGAGACTGGGATACTCGACGAGTTCCTCGAGCACGGCCGCGCCATCCGCGCCGAGCGCGCCGAGGCCCGCGCAGAGGGGCGCGAGCCGGACTTCCTGCCTCTGGTGGAATCCTGGGGCGGCGTCACGCAGTTCTACCGCAAAGATCTCAGCGACTCGCCCGCCTACCGGCAGAACCACGAGGAGGTGCAGAAGGCGCTCGAGGAAGGAATCCGCTACGCGCCCTGCATGAACCCCATCGAGGCCATCGCCGACGATCACGGTCATCTCCGCGCGGTCATGTTCGAGCGCCAGATAAACGATGACGGCCGCTGGCGCGCAGACGGCGCCGCCGTGGAGGTGCCCATGCGCAGCCTCATGGTGGCGGCGGGCACCTCGCCGAACATCATCTACGAGACCGAGCACGAGGGGACGTTCGCCCTGGACGGTAAGTTCTTCCGACGCTTCGAGCCCCACTGGGACGGCACCGGGGGCCCGACCCTCGAAGCCACCGCCGATGGAACCATCCCGAAGATCGCGGCGCCCGCGCCGTTCACCTCCTACGAGCAGGACGGCCGTTACATCAGCTTCTTCGGCGACAACCACCCCGTGTACGCGGGCAACGTCGTCAAGGCCATGGCGAGCGCGAAGGACGGCTATCCGTATATCGTGCGCCTGTTCGAGGGTGAGCTCGCGACCGCGCAGGCGGCGGAACAGGAACGGCGGGACGCGGAGCTCGATTCGCTCATCGCGACCCTCGACGATCAGCTGACGGCGACGGTCGAGCAGGTGCACCGGCTCACTCCGGCCATCGTCGAGGTCGTCGCCAGGGCGCCCATGGCGGCACACAAGTTCCACCCGGGACAGTTCTACCGCATCCAGAATCTCGAGAGCGGCGCGCCGGTGGTGGAGGACACCTCCCTCGCGGCCGAGGCCCTAGCCCTCACCGGAGCGTGGGTGGATCGGGAGAAGGGTCTCATCTCGCTGATCACGCTCGAGATGGGCACGTCGTCGAAGCTCTGCGCGCTGTGGGAGCCGGGACAGGAGATCGTCGTGATGGGCCCCACGGGCACGCCGACAGAGATCCCCCGCGACGAGACCGTGCTGCTGGCGGGCGGTGGACTCGGCAATGCCGTGCTGTTCTCCATCGGCAAGGCCATGCGCGAGGCGGGAAACCGGGTCATCTACTTCGCCGGCTACAAGAGCATCGACGGCGTGTTCAAAGTGGAGGAGATCGAGGCGGCATCGGACATCGTCGTCTGGGCCGTGGACCCGCTCCCCGGAGCGGAGGCCATCCCCACGACGCGTCCTCAGGACAAGACCTTCGTCGGGAACATCGTCGAGGCCATGCTCGCCTACGCCACCGGCGAGCTCGGCGACATGCCCATCGCGCTCCCCGATGTCGATCGCATCATCGCCATCGGGTCCGACGGCATGATGGCGGCGGTGAAGGCGGCACGATACGGCGTGCTGAAGCCCCATCTCAAGGAGAAGCACACGGCCATCGGCTCGATCAACTCGTCCATGCAGTGCATGATGAAGGGCGTCTGCGCCCAGTGTCTGTGCCGCCACGAGGATCCTGAGACCGGAGAGGAGAGCTTCGTCTATTCCTGCTACAACCAGGATCAGATCCTCGACGAGGTGGACTTCTCGAATCTGCGCCAGCGCCTGCGGCAGAACTCGGTGCAGGAAAAGTTGTCCGACCTTTGGTTGGACCATCTGCTGGAAGAATACCGACAACACTGAGAACGAAGGAATCATCCATGAGCACGATCACGCCCCGCACACCGACACCGAGCCTCGAGTTCGAGACCATCGACGGCGATACCTGGCGGCTCTC